>DQYP01000243.1 GCA_011043375.1 Thermotogaceae bacterium
GATATTTATGATTACGCTTTGAAAAAATTGGGGCTAAAGGCGGAACAGTGTATTGCTTTTGAAGACTCAGGTAATGGTATTCGTTCAGCAAGGGCTGCCGGTTTATCCACTATCATTACCATCAATGATTATACTCGTGACGAAGATTTTACAGGGGCATCATTAGTTCTTGAGCATTTAGGTGAACCGGATCAACCTTTTACAGTGTTATCGGGAGATGTAGGAGATGCGGGTTATGTCGATCTCGCTCTGCTGCGCCGATTTATATGCTGAACCAAGATTTGTGAAAATGGAGTGCCTGAAATCCGATTTTTTGAAAAAATCGGATTTCTAATGAATGATACAATTGTGAATTGTGAATTGTTTCTAATAAAATATTTGACGTAGGGGCGAACCTGTGTTCGCCCTTCTATATTATTGAATTTGCTTTTCGCATTGTTCAAAAACAAAGTCTAAAATTCCAAAAACTTTTTGTGGTTCAGCAATTGAATAAGAAAATGAATGCTTAGTAAAAATATCTTGTACGAGTTTGCCAAACTCCCAAAACATACCTGTTGAAACAATACCATAGATAACTAGATTTTCATCCTGATTGATCTTTTGACAAGCAATCATTTCAGCCAAACATTGCCCCCAGCCCCCTTCAAAATCTTGCTTTTTTGCTTCGACAACCGCTAAAAGTGGTGTATTAACCCATTTATTAATTACTTCATCACGCCAGCTAGAGATAAAATAGTCTGGTTCACCACACAGCTTGTCATCATAAGCCAGTTGCTGATGGGACCAAAGCTTTAACTGGTGATGGCGTTTCCAAGCCTGTTGCAGAAACGGGAAAATAAGGCTTTCTCGAAAGAAAAACTCATTTTCATTTTCGGCTTGCTTATCCAATGAAAAATTAATGTTTTCTAAAAAAAAATCCACCAATTCAATTGATACATCGGGCAAAAATCTTTCCCGCCTGTATCGAAGGGGGTATTGTTCTAACACTTGACCAACATTTTTGAAATTGCTAAATGCCATGACTTTTTCCCCTTTTAATCTAACTGCTCCAAAAAAAACTTAATACTCCCCCAATAATTTTGCCCCATCGTAATATTATTATGATCCACGTTTTCAAGAATTTTTTGCTCAGTGGGACCGCCCCAAGCCTTAATTAACGCAAAGGAATGGGAGGGTGAAATAAGTTCATCGTCTTGAGCAATCAAAGCTAACATCGGAATTTTGATTTTCGGCGCATAAACCATCACATCAAAATGATGTTTTAGGAGTGTAGAAACGGGAACGTAGGGATAAGTTTCTTGTGCGAGACTTCTAATACTATCATAAGGTGAAACCAGGATAACCCCCTTCAAGGACCTTTTCGCAGCAAGATAAACAGCAATACCAGTCCCTAAACTACGACCAAAGGCGACAACTCTTGTCGGATCAATATCCGCCCGATTAGAAAAGGTATCATAAAGCAAAAGGGCATCATTAAAAAGATTCTTTTCACTCGGTTTTCCTTCACTCAAGCCATATCCTCGATAATTAACTAATAACAATGACCATCCTTTGAAGTCATCAAGCTCCATAATATGTCCCGACACCTCTTCAGCATTTCCACCAAAATAAATCAGTAAAGGCGAACGTTTTTCAGAACTATTTTTTACATACCAACCCTGTAGTATCACATTATCAGGCGTTTTAATCTTGACTTCAGCATTAGGATAGGCTTCCCTAATCCAATTCAATAAGTTATTATCCATTTTGCGCTGTATAAAAATTAATTTATCTTGTGCTAAATACAAAAATGGATATAACAATAATGGAATCGCAATAATAACTCCTAAAACGATTCTTAATAACGATTCAATGAATGACATGATAAATACTCGATAAATATTAACAAAAAAAAGCCCTCACCAAATAAATGGTAAGGGCTTTTTAATTTTAAGGCCGGTAAATTATGTTGCGATATGCAAATGAACTTTGCACCCCACATTACCTTTTAATACCTCATTTCCTATCTATCGGTTTGCTCACCATACCGCTGAATGAACGCTTCCCGACTTTCCTTTCTGGCTTTTGCTTCTTCAGGACTCATTTTACCAATAAACCAGCTATGACCAGTACTCTTTACTTCTTTTCCAGTTTTCTCATCAGTGACAACGAACTCGTCGCTAAGTATTTCGTGAAGCAAATTTTTGAGTGCTAGGGCAGACGCTTTTTTATTCGCATCTTCAGAATCAAGATTCTTTTCTATCAATTCTTCAAGTTCAGGAACGTACTTACCATAGAAGTGTTTGCCCACTTCATAGTTTCCATGCCACTGTGTCCAATCTGGACCCATCATAGATGCACCATGACGAGCACGGCGACCTTCGTGATGCCAAATTTCAAACCAAACAAAGTCAAGATGATTGGCAAACTTAGCATCTCTTGGCAAGAGTGGAAGAGCAGCTTGGTATAAAGCTAAACCCGGTTTGGCAAACTTATTATTGTATAATTCAATTTGGCCATCATATTGAATATAGAAGTTATCAATGAAAGATTCACCGTGGCAAGCGGAACACACATTTTTCATATTATCACGGCGTTCATCCCATTTCACATGTTGACCTGGTAAATCCATTTTAGCATCGGTTGTTTCAGGACGTACCGAAATGGCAGGACGATTATTCCAAGAAATACGCATACCAACATCATGGTTAACCCCTTGTTCCTTGGTAGCACTCATGTGGCAAGTAGCACAGGTTGGCGCGGCATCATAATCTTCACCTGCAATCCATTTAGAACGATCCATATTCATCTTATCTTTGTTGGCATGGAAAGCAATACCATGTTTGGATTCGTAATAAATTTCTTCTTGTGGATGATCAGGACCCATGTGGCATTTACCACAGTTTTCAGGATTTCTGGCTTGTTCTACAGAGAATTTGTGACGAGAGTGACAGGCTGAGCAAGAACCCCTGGATTTATCAGGATTAATACGTCCAATCCCCGTATTTGGCCAAGTGGCTGGATCCAAAGAGCCATCCTTCATGACCTTGACTTCTGAACCATGACATTGCCAACAACCATTGACAACCGCTGCAGAAACACCTTCAGGAAAGGACTCAGTCACCATGGCACGGTTACCTTCAACCACATCGGCTAAGAGGTTATCCAACGAACCAATAATACGCCCCCCTTGGGAATGGTGGGAAGCGGTATATTCTGCCACCTCTTTTTCATGACAGTTTGAGCAGTCTTTCGGTGAAACGATGATGGAAATGGGTTTGTTTTTGCCAATCGCTTTTTTATCGAATTCTTCATGGATGAAGGCATCAATTTCACCGGCTTCAGCCTTATGGCATTCATAACAACCTACTTTAGCACGATGGTGCTTACTATCGCCCCATTGCTGAACGACACCCAAGGAAGTTTCCTTATGACATGCAATACATGCCTTAGTTTCTTCTGAAAACTCATTAGGCGGCGCATCAACTGATGCGATGCTAGCACCTTGTACCAACAGCAAAGCGGCACCTGCAGTAAATGCCCACAATTTACGAATCATAATCTTTACTCTCCGATTCATTTAATTTAACAAAAGTTAATAAGTAGGTAGTTATAAATTTTTTGACATTTTGAGAAGTAGAAATCAGATTTAAAAAATAGGATATCTTTGAACTTCATTAAAAATATTAAAATAC
>DQYP01000268.1 GCA_011043375.1 Thermotogaceae bacterium
AGTAGTTGCATGCCCCCACCATTGTATTTACCAATCCCAACCGCCATGGTGAAAAGTTTGCATATCTTGTGATGGTCGTCACAGATTATCTCAACCTTTTTCGAACGATAGGTAATCATGGTTATGAGAAGAGGTAGCAAATAAGAGATCGTTCCTCTGACTATCTTCGAGAATTTGTTCGCTCTTCTGGTTACATAGGCATCGAATCCAATTCCCGCGACATTCAAGAAATATCTACTCTGTTCAGTATTGTTTGGGTCTCTGAAAGTCACTTTACCAACATCTTGAGTTATGATTTTTCCATTCTTCAAGCTTTCAATCATTTGGAAGACGTTTGATATTCCGATGCTCTTTCCCCAATCATTTCCAGTTCCAACGGGTATCATCGTGAGAAGAAAATCTTTTGGGTTTCTTGTGTTCATTATTGCATTACAAAGCTCATTTGCAGTACCATCACCACCGACTGCAACGAATTTTCTGTATCCTCCTTTAGCGGCACGTTCAAAAATTTCCTCGGAATGTCTGTGATATTTCGTGAAGGCGTATTCAAAATCTATGCCATAATCCTTCAAGCTTTTCTCTATTTTGGGCCATTCTTTCAATCCTTTTCCTCTTGAAGCAGTTGGATTGACTATCAGAAACCAACTATCCTTCATATTTCAACCTCTTCTATATTTCTACATCGAATTTCAGGTTCAAGCTACCGAATTCACGGGTTTTTAAATTGAATTTTACTACATGTTTCCCTTTTTCCACTGATAAATTCTCTATCTTGATCTTCAAATTGTCCCCAACTTTGAAAGGAATCCTCTCATCCTGTTTTAGTTCATTGAGTTTCATTTTCTTATCTCCGAGTTCTAAAGTTACATTCTCCTTTGGAAGTTCTTTATCATCGATTGTTATGTCTTCAAGTTTCGTAATGGTGACACTCATCAATGGATTGATCAACTCCAAATGAATCGTGGAATCTTCTACTTTGAACTCTTTGAGAACTTTCTTCAATATAGAAGAAGGTATAAACATTCTATCTCCTCCACTTTGTTTTTTATATAACTTTCAATTCTTTACCGACTTTTGCAAATTTCTCTATAGCAAAATCCAGATCTTCTTTTGTGTGAACTGCACTTATCATGACTCTGATTCGCGCCTTTCCCTTTGGAACTGTCGGATATCCTATGGATTGAGCAAATATGCCCTCTTCAAACAATTTTTTACTGAAATCACTCGCTACCTTTGCATCATAAAGCATAACCGGTGTTATTGGAGTTTCACTATGGCCGGTGTCAAATCCAAGTTTCTTCAGCGCATCTTTAAAGTACTTGGCATTGTCCCATAGTTTTTTGACCAACTCATCGGATTCTTCCAAGATCTTGACAGCTTCAATCGATGCAGCAACATCGGCTGGTGACAACGAACTACTGAACAAAAATGGACGCGCTTTCTGCTTCAAATATTCTATGAGCTCCTTTTTACCAGCGACATACCCTCCAATCACGCCAAATGCCTTTGAGATCGTTCCTATCTCTATATCTACCCTTCCATGGAGATTGAAATGGTCAACGATTCCTCGGCCATGACTTCCAAGAACACCTTCACCGTGTGCATCATCCACCATGACCATAGCATTGTATCTTTCAGCAACTTCCACGATCTCAGGTAATGGTGCAAGATCTCCATCCATGCTGAAAACACCATCTGTTATTATTAATTTGTACCTTGCCCCATCGGCATCTGCCTGTTGAAGTTTTTGTTCAAGATCTTCAACATCTCTGTGCTTCCAAACATATCTTTTTGCCTTTGAAAGCCTTACACCGTCGATTATACTCGCATGGTTCAATTCATCGGAGAGTATCGCATCTTCACTTGAGGTTATGGATGGTATTACCGCTTGGTTTGCATTGAAACCCGATTGTAATGAGAGAACAGCCTCGACTTTTTTGAATTCTGCGAGCTTTTTCTCGAGCTCTTCGTGGAGCTTCATAGTTCCTGCGATCGTCCTGACCGCCCCTGGACCAACCCCCCAATCATCTATTGCCTTTTTAGCAGCCTTTTTTAATCTTTCATTGTTTGCAAGTCCAAGATAATTGTTTGAACAAAGATTCAATACATCTTTACCATTGATCTTTAGCCAAGCGCCCTGAGCACTTTCCAATGTGCGAATATTCACAAACAATCCTGATTCTTTTAGAGTGTTCAACTCTTTCTCAAAAATGGAATAATCAAACAATTGAATCACCTCCATGAATATGTTAATCACTCACCCTGAGAATAACTTTTCCGCTCTCAGCCTTCTCCATCAATTTCATACCTTTTTCCCAATCATCAAAATCGAACACATGAGTTATTACCTTAGAAAGATCGACCAGTTTATGTTTCAAAAGCTGGTTCCCAATTTCCCAGGTTTCGAACATCCTTCTTCCGGTTATTCCATACAACCTGATGCCTTTGAAAACTATCAAATCATTTATGTTCAGTGAAACATCATCATCGAATACACCCAACAATGCAGCATGTCCACCATTTGTCAGTGAACGGAGTCCATCGTACAATGCGTTCATTTTTCCTGACATCTCCAAGAAAGCATCAACACCTCTTCCATCGGTTAGCTTCATAATTTTATCATACACATCTTCTTCTATAGGATTTATAACATAATCTATCCCAGCTTTCTTAGCAAGTTCGATTCTGTATGGATTCACTTCTGTGGCTATTACAACGGATGAACCTATCGCCTTGCAGACCATTCCAGCCATCAATCCTATTGGTCCCATCCCGGTTATCAGCACACTCTTCGCTGAAACATCCTCGGCGAAAACCGTGTGTATCGCGTTGCCAAAAGGTTCTTGAACAGATGCGAACTCTGGAGAAATGGATGGATCATTTTTCCAAATCACGATTTCTGGGAGTTTAACATATTCGGCAAAACCACCATCGATATCGACACCTATTATTTTGGTGTTTTTACAAACGTGCATTCTGTTAGTTCTACATTGATAGCAGTTCTGACACGGAATATGACTGTCGGCGGAAACGTAATCTCCAACTTTCACCTTTTTAACACCTTCACCAACTGCTATGACCTCTCCGGCTATCTCATGTCCAACGATAATGGGTGGTTTGATCCTGTTTTTAGCCCATTTGTTCCACACATAGATGTGGAGATCCGTGCCGCATATGGAGACGACTTTCAACTTTATGAGTACTTCGTTTGGACCGGGTGGGGTAGGAACTGATACTCTTTTCATGGTTAGACCGTAGGAAGGAGAATCCTTTAAAATAGCTTTCATGGTTTGTGTTTCCAACTTTAACCACCTCTTCGTCACACAAATTTTTGAAACCTCTAAAAATTTTTGTTTATCTCATATGATATTATACAATTATTCGAATTAAGAGTGAAAAACTTCGGATAGAGTTTTCGATACAAACAAGGAGTGAGATTAAAATACCTTTATACTTTAATTTTGTGTAAATGTAATTAATTGTTTTCTTGATATCCCTTCACTTATGTAAAAAATAAATAATAAAAATTTTATTGATCTCATTGTCATTATATATGTATAATGTGTGTATAAAACCCTGTCTGATCTAATAAAAAGTTGAAAAGGTAAAACAAAAAACTTAAGTTATGCACTTTAAATTAACAAAAGACATAAAAGGATGAGG
>DQYP01000312.1 GCA_011043375.1 Thermotogaceae bacterium
GTTTAGTTGTTTTGGATACTAATTTTTGTGGCATTATTATTCTTAGAGATATGTTTTTTCTCAAGGGCTATACCTCCTTTTGGGTTTGTTCTCAAACAAATTTTATCAAATTTTATCAAAGTGTAGCCTTTTTTGTTGTTTTACCTTTTCATCTTATTGTTACATTAGACAGGGTCAAATACATTTGAAAAAATAAAATATGGTTAAGGAAAGCTATGAGGAAATATTGAAGGAGGCGGAAGGTATGTACCGCTGTCTGGATCGGTACTATAGTTATAGAGCTTGAGAATACAATTCTTAATTGTCACGCTTCCTGACCTTCTAATCAAATTATAAATCGCTAATAGCAGGCATTCAACACCTACCGTTTTACACTACACTTTGTGTAGTTGTAAATATTTGTTATATAATATGTGGGAGGTGACTTTCAGAAAAAGAAAAAAGAAGGTAAAACGGTGAAGCAGGTAAGAATGCACTACGACCTTGGCAACAGTAGAAAGTCCATACAAACATTTACGGTTTCTAATAATACAAACACATATAACTGTGGTGTTTTTTTCTTCTTTTAACCTAGTTGTGCACGAAACTTATAGCTATCCATAAAATTCCTATTCTCTTTGATAGCTACCCTGGTATGATACTGGCCTATTGTGTTTTCAATCTACCATTTGCAATTTGGTTGTTGAAGGGCACGATAAATAGTATACCAAAAGATTTGGATGAGGCAGCTTTGAAATTCATAATAGTTTAATGGGGATAAGGAGGGATCGATCAATATGGGAATACCCAAGATGATGAAGGCTGTTGTAGTTTATGGTCCAAAAGATTATAGATTTGAAGAAAGACCTGTTCCAGAAGTTGGATTTGGTGAAGTTTTAGTGAAAGTTCTTGCCACAGGAATATGTGCGAGTGACGTGAAAACCTTCTATGGATTTAGAGTCTGGGGATCCGAAGAAATTCCACCTTACATTGAAACACCAGTTATCCCAGGGCATGAATTTGTTGGTGAAGTTGTGGCGTTGGGAGAAAATGCCGATGAAATTCATAATGTTGAAATTGGTGATATGGTTGTCTCAGAACAAATAATTCCCTGTGGAAAATGTAAACACTGTAAAAGTGGAAGGTATTGGTTGTGTGAGCCTCATCATATATATGGTTTCAAAAAAGATAAAGCGGAAGGTTCATGGGCTCAATATATGAAATTTCCCTCGAACTCCATTATTTACAAAGTGCCAAGAAGTATAAAACCAGAATATGCAGCAACTATAGAACCTTTGGCATGTGCTATTCACGCAGTTGAGAGGGCAAACATAGATTTCGGTGATGTAGTAGTTATAGGTGGAATGGGACCAATAGGTTTGTTTATGCTTCAGGCTGCAAAGATGAAAAATCCGGATCTTTTGATAGCTCTGGATCTAAATCCCCATCGCTTAGAAATAGCAAAAAATCTTGGTGCTGATATTGCTATGAATCCCTCAGAGGAGGATGTTATATCCAAAGTCATAAAACTCACAGATGGTTACGGTTGTGATGTTTACATAGAGGCAAGTGGAGCAAATCCATCTATTAAACAAGGTCTTCAGATGGTGAGAAAGGGTGGAAATCTCGTCATATTCGGTGTTTATCCAGGTCCAACATCACTCGATTGGTCGGTTGTGGGGGATGTCAAAGAGCTGAACATCTTTGGAGCCCACCTTGGACCATATTGTTATCCCAAAGCTATAAAATATCTTCAAAATGGAAAGATAAAAGCCGAACCGATAGTCACTCACAAATTACCACTTGAAGAATATCTCAAAGGTATAGAAATGGTACACGAAGGTAAAGAATCGATAAAGGTGATTCTACTTCCAAATGTTTAAATTTGGGGGGATATCGTTATGAGCATCTTGGATAGGTTCAAACTCGATGGCAAAACTGCTCTCGTTACAGGTGGTGGTCAAGGAATTGGAAGAGGTCTTGCTCTCGCTTTGGCACAAGCGGGAGCAGATGTTGCGATAATGGATTTGAATGAAGAAACAGCAAACAAGGTGGCACAAGAGATAAAGGAAATCGGAAGAAGATCTTTGGTTTATATTGGAGATGTGACAGTCTCAAAGGATTGTAACAATGCTGTAGAAATGATCATCAATAAATGGGGTAAACTCGATATCGCCATAAACAACGCAGGGATAGGCAACTGGTTCGATGCGGAGAACTATCCAGAAGAAGAATGGCAGAAAGTGATTGAAGTAAATCTCAAGGGAGTATTCTTATGTGCTCAGGCTGAGGCAAGGGTTATGATCCCTAAGAAATGTGGAAAAATAATTAACATAGCCTCAATGTCAGGACATATAGTAAACAAACCCCAAAATCAAACAGCATATAATGCATCAAAAGCTGGAGTGATACATCTTACCCGATCATTAGCTGCTGAATGGGCAAAGTATGGGATAAGAGTCAACAGTATAAGTCCTGGATACATAAGGACACCACTCATAGACTCTGAACCTGTCAAAAAAATGGTTCCTGAATGGCTAAAGATGATACCACTTGGAAGACTCGGCGAGATCTCCGATTTACAGGGTATAGCAGTGTATTTAGCAAGTGAAGCATCTGACTACATGACAGGCGCTGATATAATCATTGATGGAGGGTACACTGTTTGGTAAAAAAACTGATTTTATATCTCCTGATATTTCTCAATTTATCCATCATTTTATTAAGTAATTCGTTTGTGGTTCTAACTAACTCTTTTTCTAATTCGCTAATAAATTTCAATGAAACCTTGCTAACCATGGAACTTTGTCTTTGGAACCTTGAGAATTATCAAGGAAAAGCCCAAATTGTATATGAAAATGGCGAAATAAAATTTTCGTGTGATATTGAAAAACCCTCAATCATTGATCCAACAAAATGGGTCTGGGCATATCCCGAAGTTTATTATGGATATAAACCATGGGCTCAAAATGGTCTCAGTCAAGATTTTTTGTTACTACCAGGGAAAATAAAAAAGCTCCCGAATTTTTCGTTAGAAATAGAGTATAATTTACGCGCTCCTCGATGGCTTTCATTAAATATTGCCCTGGACATGTGGGTAACAAAAGAAAAGTATCCTACATTGGTAAAAAATGGAGATGTTGAATTAATGATATGGCTTTATAACAATAGATTAAAACCCGCAGGAAAAAAAGTAGATGAATTTTCTTCGCAGATGAGTGTTAATAAAAAATTGATCAGAGCTGATTGGGAAATTTGGTACGAAAAGATGGAATGGGATTATGTGGCTTTCAGGCTAAAAAAACCTATAGTTGGTGGTCGAATAATTTTGCCCATAACAGAACTTATTGAGAAAGCAAGGAAATTTCTGCTAAAAAAGTATGGCCACAATATAGATGAAATGTATCTTGAAGATATTGAATTTGGAAGTGAATTCGGCAATCCTTTTATACCAAAAGCATCTTTCAACTGGACTTTGAAAGTTTTTAAAATCAAAGTTGTTGAGTAAAAAAGCCCATCCGTTAGGATGGGCTTCAATCAAATAGATCATTCAATCTTCTAACATTAATTTCATTTTTATTTTTAGTCCTTCTTGTAGCCATAATGAAGGCTTTTAGAGCTTCAATTGTTGTTATGCAAGGGATCGAATGCTTTAATGCAGCTGTTCGTA
>DQYP01000079.1 GCA_011043375.1 Thermotogaceae bacterium
AGAACCTTTGTATGCCCAAAGCCTGGCGAAATTGAATTCAAATTAGGTAGAGGTAATACGCTATCCAAAGAGTGTTTACCAATGCAGTTAACCCTTGGAAGTTTGATAAGATATCTTCAAAATAGAGATGAAGATGAGATCACCATATATTTCATGCCCGATACCCGTGGACCGTGCCGATTCGGTCAGTACAGTAATTATATAAATCTATGGCTCGATAAGAATCGAGTGGAAAGGGTTGCTTTGTTATCTTTGAATTCTGAAAATGCATATGCTGGACTCGGACTTGCTTTTAAAATGAGGGCTTGGATGGCGATTGTGATTTCCGATATTTTTAATGCTGTTAGTCAAAATCTGAAAGTCTTGGCTAAAAACAGATCTGAAGCAATCGAAGTTATAAAAGAATCGTCAGAAAAGATTCTAGAAGGTCTCGCAAATCAATCAATGGCAAAAATCTATCGAATTTTACAAGAAGTCGCAGAAAAGTTCTCAAAGGTGGAGAGAAGATTTGAATTAGAGGAAGTTCCGAAAATCATTCTAACGGGTGAAATATACGTTAGAAACGACGAATTTTCCAGAAAAAATCTCGAAAACTTCTTTGAGGATTATGGGATAATAATGCATGTGTCACCAATTCAAGAATGGATGTACTATCTCGATTACCTGTTTTTGAGAAAGATCATATCGCCAGATTCTAAATTCAGGGATAAACTGTATAAATTCGCTGAGATCGCTATGAAACGTTATGTTGAGAAAAGAGTGAAGAATATCTTTTCAAGAACCGGTTTCTATGAACCACATTTGGTTGATATAAAAAGTATTGTAAAGGCCGCTCAGAGATATTTTGATATCAGGGTAACTGGTGAAGCAGTATTGACCATAGGAACAGCATTATATGAAATCGTTAGGGAATATGATGGTGTAATTTCCATAGGACCATTTGGCTGTATGCCATCGAGAATAGCAGAAGCAATTATAAAGCGAGGAATATCGGATTTGAAGAATTCCAATGATAAAAGGGTAAGAGAAGTAGCCAAAATAGCCGGAGACTTTCCTGTCGTTTCCTTGGAGTCCGACGGTAATCCTTTCTCTCCTATAATAGAGAGTAGATTAGATGCGTTTGTTGTTCAGGTAAGAAGAATGCACGAGATCTTGAAAAAGAATTAAAAAACAGGGATTCGATCCCTGTTTTTTTAGTTACCCAATAGTTCTAATACTTTCTCTATCAATTCTCTAAAGCGTTTCTCGATTTCTGAGTTTCTCATGAACCACACAACTGGTTTTCCGTCATCTGTACTCGCAGCGACTTGTGGGTCCATTGGAAACTCCATGAGAACCGGTAATTCCTCCGTGATGGTTTTCTGAGGAAAAAGGGGTATTTTCTCTCCACATTTTGGACAAACAACATAGGTCATGTTAAGCACCAATCCAAGGATCTTAGAATTCATCAACTTCACGAATTCTTTGGCACGTTCAACATCGTCTATCGATACCTGTTGAGGTGTACTCACAAGTATTGTACCGTCTATGTTTTTCAGCAGTTGAAATGTACTGAGAATTTCATCACCAGTCCCAGGTGGAGAATCAATGACTAAGAAGTCAAGATCTCCCCACTCCACTTTTTCAACAAATTCTTGAATCATTTTATGTTTTAGTGGCCCTCTCCAAACAATGGGTTTATTTCCCATTGTTAGAAAAGCTATAGAAACAACTTTCAAGTTTTCAGCCAATGAAACCGGTATTATTTTTTCTTCATCATTAACCTCCAAATTTTTACCAACCAATCCAAGCATCCTTGGGACATTCGGGCCATGAAGGTCAATATCCAACAATCCAACTTTAAAACCACTATCTGCAAGACCTGCTGCAATATTGACTGCAACCGTTGATTTACCAACACCACCTTTACCACTCAAAACTACCAATCTTTTCTTTATCATACCTGGTTCGCCATCCTTTCTTCGATATTACATAATTCATATATTGTTAGCATCTAATAAAGTATACCATAGAAGAGTTGAAGAATTCTTAAGGTTTTTAGAAGAATTTTGGTAAAAAATATTTCTTAAAATAAATTGGAGATATTCATAAAAAATGTTAGAATATGTTTGATAAACAAACAAAGTAGGAGGGGACAGTATGGAATTATTGTTCAAAGGAGGAACGATCTATCCAATTACATCTAAACCTTTTGTGGGGGATATCTTGGTAAAAGATGGAAAAATATCCAAAATCGGAGAAAACCTAAGCTCATCAAATGCAGAAATCATAGATATGAATGGGAAATTCATTTTTCCTGGTTTCATCGATGCCCATTCACACATTGGTGTTTTTGAAGAAGGAGTTGGCAATTATTACCAAGATGGCAACGAAATGACAAATCCTGTAACAGCAGAAGTAAGAGTTTTAGATGCTTTTTATCCAGAAGACGAAGCCATTGAAAGGGCGTTAGCCGGTGGTGTAACAACTGTTATGGTTGTCCCAGGAAGTGCCAATCCAATCGGTGGGCAGGGTGCGATATTGAAGTTCAAATCCAGAATAGTTGATAAAATGGTTGTTAGAGAGCCTGCTGGTTTGAAAATGGCAACTGGTGAAAATCCTAAACGTGTCTACGGTGAAATGAAAAAGCAACAGCCAGCCACGCGTCTTGGTACAGCAGCAGTTATAAGGCAATACTTTCAGAAAGTTAAGAACTATATGAAAAAGAAGGAAAACACTTTGAAAGAAGGAAAAGAATTCACAGAGATTGATCTCCAACTTGAGATTGGTGAAAAGGTTTTGAAGAGAGAAATTCCCGCCCGAATACATGCTCACAGAGCTGACGATATTGTAACAGCCATAAGGATAGCTGAGGAATTCAACTTCGATCTTGTCATAGAGCACGCGACAGAGGCATACAAGATAGCTGATTTTATAAAATCCAAAGATATTCCTTTGGTTCTTGGACCATTGTTTGGATTTAGAACAAAACTTGAACTTAAGGATATGAATTATGAAGCTATTAAGATTATAAATGAAAAAGGTATACTGGCAGCCTTGATGTGTGACCATCCTGTTATTCCCCTTGAATACACCTCTATTCAACTTGGTACTGCACTAAGATATGGCGCGAAAGAGGAAGACCTCTTGAAGATGGTAACCATAAATCCGGCTAAAATTCTGAAAATAGATGATCGAGTTGGATCACTGGAAGTTGGCAAAGAAGCAGACATAGTTGTATGGAGTGGACATCCGTTTGATTTCAAATCAACTGTGGAGAAGGTTTATATAGAAGGTAAAAAAGTTTTTGGATAGAGAAGAGGGGGAAATTTATTTCCCCCTCAATTTTTTGTCCTTTTCAAGAACCGATTTTTTCATATTCTTCCTGTAATTTAAAAGTCTCTCCTTTAGATCATCATACTTCAAAGCGAGTATCTGAACAGCCAGAAGTGCGGCATTTTTCGATCTATTACTTCCAACGGTTGCAACAGGAACACCATTTGGCATCTGGGCTATTGAGAGTAAAGAATCTAATCCATCATTAAAATCACTTTTTATGGGAACTCCGATAACCGGCAAAGTTGTAAGTGCTGCCACAATTCCCGGAAGATGAGCTGCCCCTCCAGCACCTGCAATTACAATTTCAAAACCATTTTTTTCCAAGTTCG
>DQYP01000096.1 GCA_011043375.1 Thermotogaceae bacterium
TAACTCCTTTCATCTCAATAAAAATTCCCCCATTTTTAAATGGGGGAATTTTTTTATCATTAATTTCTTTACTTAAATTAAGAAATGGCTGGGGTGGGAGGACTCGAACCTCCAAATGGCGGATCCAAAGTCCGCTGCCTTACCATTTTGGCTACACCCCAACCTTGCATATAGATTTTACTATGAACTTTGAAAACTGTCAAATCTTATATTTTGCCACTATATTTTTGAGTTCGTTAGTATCAGCAACTATATTATCAACTTGAGCTGTGATTTCTTCTATATTAGCAGTCGTTTCTTCTAATAAGCTGTGTATTTCTTGAATACTTGCATTTATGGAAGTTATCGAGTTGGTGTTTTCAGTCATAGCAGTTGAGATCTCGTCAACTGCCGCTGTTTGTTCTTCAACTGATGCGGCTATATTTTGAAGCATATTATTAATTTGTTCTATTGCATTTATTATCTCATCTAATTTTGTATCCGCTACATTTGCAAGTCTTGAACTTTCGGTAACCTGTGCAGAAATTTCATCTGAGACTTTACTGGCTTCTTCTGCTATTCCACCTATCTCTGCAACTACTTCCCTTATTCTTTCAGCTGAAACCTTACTTTCTTCTGCAAGTTTCCTAATCTCATCTGCAACGACAGCAAAGCCCTTGCCAGCTTCACCTGCACGAGCGGCTTCTATTGCTGCGTTCAATGCTAAGAGATTAGTTTGCTCTGCTATTGTGTTGATGGTTTCAACAAATTCCGTTATATCCTTTGCTCCCTTGTTGAAACTCTCAACCACTCTCTCAACATCCTTAGTTGAATCCGCAATTTTTTTGGTTGACTCGATAACGGATTTGAGAACTTCTCCTGCTTCCTTCGCAGTCTGCGTACTTTTTTCAGCGAAGGCTGCCGACTCTTGTGCACTGTTAGCAATGGATTTTGTTGCTGCACTTATTTCCTGTGCACCAGCTGTTGTTTCTTGAATTGATGCAGATATTGATTCCATCCTACCCGAAATATCTTCCATATGCTTTGTTATTTTCTGGCTTTGATCCGATATTGAGTTTGTCGCAGTCGATATTTCATTGATACTCTCAGTAACTTTAAATGTTTCCTTTTGAATGTCTTTTAAATTATTCCTGAGATATTCGATGGAAGCTTTGAATTCATTCAAAAGCTTCCCAAATTCATCGTTGGACTTTACTTCACTTATCGAGATCGTCAAATCATTGCTTCTAAGCGATCTTGATGCTTTCAGAACTGGAGAAAGATATTTAAGAATCCTTGATGAAATTAATATTGCCATTATGGTAGCAACGGCCATTATAACTATTGGAAGAATGAACAAAGACACTCGTATCATGTAGTCCAATGAATTCAGTGTGCTTTTTATCTCGTTAGATTGATTATCCAAATTTTTATATACATCTTCCACAACATTGTTCAATAAATTCTCTAATTCATTTGCTGCACTGCTACTCCCTGATTTGATTTCTTGAATTTTATCATACAGTATATCCATATCTCTCTTTAACAACGCGACATTTTTTGAAAGCTCCTGAAGGTTTAAAAATGATTTTTCGACTTTATCTATATCATACACACCATTGAGATACAAAGTAATGCTCATTTCGAGTTCTTTAAGCAAATCAACAATGTTAACAGCTTCCTTATAATTGTCTATAGTTCCCGTAATCTTGGAAGATTGCTTAACAAAAATTGCCCCTGAAATCAAACCCACTATCATGAAAATTGCGACAGGCACCAATACCAAAAGCAAGAGCTTTGCTTTCAGCTTCATTTTCATCACCTCCAATCGCAGTTTTAGAAGCATTTTTAATTATATCAGAGAAAAAAACCCCCATTGTTAAAAATTCTTTTGAACCTGATGAATTTTTTATCAGTCAAATGTTACGGTTGCTAAAATAAAATGGAGGTGATATACGTGAGATATTTGAGCGAGCGAATGAAGAATATTTTTGAAAAAGCTGTGGAGGACCTGAAAGAAAAAAATCAGAACTTGTTGAGGCCTGAACATATTTTATATATACTTCTGGAAGAAGAAGACATACAGAGAATTTTCAGCGAAATAAATGTCAACCCACAGAATATTATTTCAATAATTGAAGAATTAACAGATAATTATTATGGAATATTCTATGAATCCGAAAACAATGTTTACATATCCAATGAACTCTCGGCTGTGCTTGAAAACGCTCGAAAAGAGGCAAGATTATTTAACCAAGCTAAGATAGATGCAATTCATTTCTTACTTGGTTTATTGAGAACTCCGTCACTCCAAGTAACTAATATTTTGAACAAATATGGTGTAACTTATGAAAAAGTGATTTCAAAGGTGAAAGAAATGTATGAAAATGGAGAGATGGGTGAACAAAAAAGTCTATCTGAGTTCACAGTTGATTTAACCAAACTTGCCAAAGAAGGAAAATTAAATCCAGTTATTGGAAGAGAGAAAGAACTCAACAGGGTCATGGAGATTCTTGGAAGAAAAACTAAAAATAACCCAATTCTTGTCGGAGATCCTGGGGTTGGTAAAACAGCCGTGGTAGAAGGATTGGCACAAAGAATTGTAAAAGGTGAAGTACCAAACGATTTGAAAAACAAAAGAATCCTCATGATAGATCTTGGGAGGATGTTGGCTGGCTCAAAATATAGAGGAGAATTCGAGGAGAGACTCAAAAATTTGATAGATGAGGTAAAAAAGAAAAAAGACAAGATTATACTTTTCATCGACGAAATACACACTATAGTTGGAGCTGGAGCCGCTGAGGGCGCGATGGATGCCGCAAACATGTTGAAACCTGCATTAGCGAGGGGTGAACTAAGATGCATAGGTGCTACAACAATCGAAGAATACAGAAAATATATTGAAAAAGATAAAGCACTTGCAAGGAGATTCCAACCAGTATTCGTCGATGAGCCAAGCGTAGAAGAAACAATCGAGATTCTCAAGGGGTTGAAAAACAGTTATGAGCAGCATCACAAGGTTAAAATAACCGATGAAGCAATCGAAGCAGCTGCAAAATTGTCTTCAAAATATATAACGGATAGATTTTTGCCAGACAAAGCAATAGATTTGATAGATGAAGCAGCTGCAAAAGTAAGATTGAGACAGGTAAATAACAAATTGAAAGATTTGGAGTATAAGGTAAAAGATTTAGAAGAAAAAATCGACGAATTAACAATTCGCTCCCAATTCAAAGAAGCGGCTGAAATGAAACAGGAATTAGCTAAATTGAAGGAAAAATACGAAAAAATGGCTGAAAAAAATGATAACAAAGTTACTGAAAATGTTGTAGCACGTATTGTAGAATCTTGGACAGGAATACCAGCATCCAAGATGATGGAGTCAGAGAAAGAGAAGTTGTTAAAACTTGAAGATATAATTCATCAGAAGTTAGTTGATCAAAACGAAGCAGTCAGGGTAGTCGCTGACGCTATAAGAAAAGCAAGAGCCGGAATAAAAGATCCCAATAGACCTATAGGAACATTCTTATTCCTCGGTCCAACTGGTGTAGGAAAAACAGAATTAGCTAAAATTTTAGCAGAAGTGCTTTTTGGTTCTAGAGACTCGCTAATTAGAATAGATATGAGTGAATACATGGAAAAACATTCTATTTCACGA
>DQYP01000178.1 GCA_011043375.1 Thermotogaceae bacterium
TCTTTTATCTTCTTCTTCATATTTTTGTGCTTCCTCTACCATTCTCTTTATTTCGTCTTCGGAGAGTGACTGTCTTCCTGTAACCACCATAGATTGTTCTTTATTAGTTGCCAGGTCCTTAGCAGAAACATGCACTATTCCATCTGAATCAATATCGAACGTAACCTCTATTTGTGGAATACCCCTTGGTGCTGGTGGAATACCAGTCAACCTGAAACTTCCAAGCAATCTGTTGTATTTAGCTATTTCTCTCTCTCCTTGGTAGACTCTCACCTCAACTTCGGTCTGTCCATCTTCCGCTGTGGTGAATATCTTGCTTTTTCGAGTTGGAATCGTGGAATTCCTTTCTATTATTTTTTCGAATAGACCACCTTTTACTTCCACTCCAAGTGAAAGTGGAGTGACATCAACAAGCACAACATCTTTGCCCATTTCACCAGCGAGGATAGCAGCCTGAATAGCGGCTCCAACTGCAACAGCTTCATCTGGATTGACACTCTTGTTAGGTTCTTTACCAAAGATCTCTTTCAAAAAGTTTTGAACCAACGGTATTCTTGTTGAACCACCAACGAGAATTATCTCGTCTATATCATTTGGTGAAAGTTTTGCATCATTTAAAACGGTCTCTATAGGTTTCCTCGTTGATTCAATTAGATCTCTTATCATTGACTCAAATTTTGCTCTAGTTAGCTTTGTTTCTAAATGTTTCGGGCCGGTTGCATCGGCGGTTATAAATGGCAAACTTATCTCGGTTTCGAGCTTACTTGAAAGTTCTATTTTTGCCCTCTCTGCTGCATCTTTTAGTCTTTGTAAAGCTTGCTTATCTTCCCTTAAATCTATTCCATGTTCTTTTTTGAATTCTTCTGCAAGCCAATCTATGATTCTTTGATCAAAATCATCTCCTCCAAGATGGTTGTTACCACTCGTAGCTATAACTTGTACAACTCCTCCACCTACTTCTAATAGCGATACGTCAAACGTTCCACCACCGAGGTCATATACCAATACCTTTTCTTCATCTTTTTTATCGAGTCCATACGCAAGTGCAGCTGCAGTTGGTTCATTTATAATCCTCATCACTTCCAAACCTGCTATCTTTCCTGCATCTTTCGTTGCTTGTCTTTGAGAATCTTCAAAGTAAGCTGGAACAGTTATTACAGCCCTTTTTATGGTTCCCCCAAGATATTCCTCAGCATCTTTTTTGAGTTTTTTGAGTATAAAAGCACTTATTTCCTGTGGAGTATACTCTTTATCATCGATCTTTACTTTATAATTGCTTCCCATTTTTCTCTTAATGGATCTGATTGTTCTGTCAGCATTAAGTATTGCTTGACGTTTTGCTGGTTCCCCAACTATGATCTCACCCGTTTTTGTGAAGGCAACTATAGAAGGGGTTGTCCGTGAACCCTCAGCGTTTGGTATAACCTCTACACTTTTATCAGGCTTAACCCAAGCTATAACTGAGTTAGTTGTTCCAAGGTCTATTCCTACAATGAATTCTTTTTTATCACTCATATATTTTCACCTCCGGAATTTCTCGATTCTTTTCATTCATATTATATTCATACAGAAAATGATTGTCAATACCCATTTTTTAAAAAGGTTGCTTAATAAAACCTTTGATAATAAACGAGTATAGTTAAATTAATTGTAAATTAACTTTATTGATTAGCATATTTTACATTTGACTGATAATAAATTACCAATAAAAGGCAAAGGGTGGGAAAATAAAAATCACATATTAAAAACTATACAAGGGAAATAAAAGATGAACCTATGAAAATAAGTCGAAGAATGAATATGCACTGAAAGCTCAATGAAACAAAGACATTTGCTCAGTCTCAGGCATTCCATTCAATATTCCCAAAGCCTTCATAGTTTCAATATTAGCTTTGGTGACACCGGAACGCTTGGATAAATCTTCGATAGATGTGAACTCTTTTTCTCTCCTAGCAATAACTATAGCGCTTGCAAGTTTTTCTCCGAGTCCTGGAATTTTGCTCAAAGGTATCCTCAAAGAATTCCCTTCTATTTTAAAAACCTTGTAGTCCGATCGCATCAGATCAACAGGAAGAAAACCGAAACCCCTTTCTATCATCTCAAGAGCGAGATAAAGGTTAGTTTCTTCTGCCCTCTCCTTGACATTCTTATTTGGGATACTTGCAAGTTGCGCAATTCTTTCTTTAATAGCCCTTTTTCCGTTCAATACTGTTACCATATTGAACTCATCGCCTTTTATTGTGAAGTAAGCGGAATAAAATTCCAAAGGATAATGAACTTTGAAATAAGCAATTCTGAATGCCATGCTAACATAGGCAACAGCGTGTGCCTTTGGAAACAGATATTTTATTTTTTTACAGGAATTTATGAACCATCCTGGTACCTTGTGATTTAACATCTCACGCTCCATTTCTTCTGTGAGGCCTTTACCTTTCCTAACATTTTCCATGATTTTAAATGCCAAGAGTTCATCTACACCTTTTTGTATAAGATAATTCATTATATCGGCTCTGCAAGCTATTACATCTTTCAAGGTTGCTTGCTTTGAAACTATGAGATCACGAGCATTGTTTAACCAAACATCGGTTCCATGCGAAAGACCAGATATCCTGACAAGGTCTGCAAAACTCGAAGGTTTAGTTTCTTCAAGCATTTGCCTAACGAACTGTGTTCCAAACTCTGGAATACCAAAAGTGCCAACCTTTGAATTTATAGCTTGGGGTTTTATTCCAAGAGCTCTTGTGGATGAGAAAATTGATAAAGTTTCTCTATCATTCATATCGATTGTCATTGGATCGATACCTGTGAGATCCCCGAGCATCTTTATGAATGTTGGGTCATCATGCCCAAGTGCATCCAATTTCACTAAATCATCGTGTATAGAGTTATAATCGAAATGAGTAGTTATCGTTCCTGCCTTTCTGTCGTTTGCGGGGTACTGTACGGGTGTAAAATCATGAACATCCATATTTTTGGGGACTATCATCAACCCACCGGGATGTTGCCCTGTTGTTCTTTTAACACCTGTTATTTTACTTACAAGTCTATCGATTTCTGTGGGATTAAGAATCCTTCCCGTTACTTCTTCATATTTTTTCACAAAACCATATGCAGTTCGACTTGCTATAGTACTTATCGTGCCAGCCCTAAATACATGATCTTTTCCAAAAAGCTTTTCGATGAATTTGTGTGCGGTTGATTGATACTCTCCCGAAAAGTTCAAATCTATATCCGGTATTTTTTCACCTTTGAATCCCATAAAGACTTCGAAAGGTATATCTTGTCCATCAGATTTCAATTGCTTTCCACATCTTGGACAATTCTTCTTTGGAAGATCGTATCCTGAACCATAGGAACCATCAGTTATGAATTCAGTGTAGTTGCAGTTAGGGCAATAATAATGTGGTGGTAGAGGATTGACTTCAGTTATACCAAGCATTGTCGCAACGAGGGAGGAACCCACCGAACCTCTTGAACCAACAACGTATCCATCGTTGTTTGATTTTTCAACAAGTTTCTGAGCTATCAAATATAAAACGGCATAACCATTGCCGATTATTTCATCTAATTCTTTGTTCAAGCGTTTTGAAACTATCTCAGGCAAAGGATCACCATACAACTTTTTTGCTTTATTCA
>DQYP01000148.1 GCA_011043375.1 Thermotogaceae bacterium
CATTGACAATGAGATAAAGAAACTAAAAGAAGTTATCCAAACAAATTTGAAAAAATTTGATGCTATTCCACCAGATGAAACGGAGATATGGCAATTATAAAAGCGGGTATCTTGCCCGCTTTTATTGTTTGATTTTTTTATTTTTTGGAATTAATAATTATTTGAGAATTTGACTAAACTTGAGAATTTGAGAATAGGAGGGGAATTATGTTTGAAAAAGAATTTGAGCAAATTTCAGTGGAAGAATTCAAAAAGTATTTTGAGGTTGAGTATTCGATAAGTGAGCTACTAAACCGATTGCGACTATTGAAAGGCATTTATATTTGTGCAACAATAGACGAAGCATTAGAGGTATTCAGAAACTACTTTATAAAAGAGTATAGAATATCGCAGAATTTAGACAAACTCTCCCGCTTCATTAAAATTGATCAGTGGGTCAAAGAATGCATTGAAGAACGCGGTGTCAATGCTGTTAGACTTGATGTACACGGCAAAACTTATTATATTGTGATAATACTAAGTGAAAGGGATTATTTGCGTGAACGATACATTCTAAGCGGCAAACACCTAAACAATGATTGGGAAAACGTGGTGCAATGGGATTGTATAAGAAGAAAAAAATGGGACAACATAAAAACAATATCTGAGGAAGAATTCAAAATATTCATCGAGAAGATGACAGGGATAAAAATAAAATATAGCGGGCAAGAACTGCTTAAACGTCTTATAGATCGTACTACACATGGCATTTACCCTTTTCTTAACATGGGCACTGAGGAAAGAGTGAATATTTATGGTTATTTTAAACAATATTTTGGTGCCCACGACGATGAAGACGATATATGGTACTTCGTAGATCACTGGGAGTGGTGGGAGTATTGCTGCGACAATAAGCTGTTGATAATATTACGGGTACAATTTGATCAACCATACTTTATAGCAATATTTCCCCAAGAACTCAACTTTTCTAATTTGCAGTATCATTTGCAAATTAGGTAAAAATTTAGAAAATTCGAGAATAGGAGGTAATGACATGGAAAAACTTGAAAAGTTCTTTGATTATCAATTTGGCGTTTTGCTTCGATTCGAGAAATCAGGAAGAATTAGAGTAGCAACAACAAACGGGTTTGTATTGCTGGCTAAGACAATTCAAAGTGAGTTTCCAGAATGGCTGATAGGTAAAACATTCGGAACAGGCCATGGGCTTCTAACTGAAGACTTATCTAAGATACCGTTTACTATCACGGAAGCGGAAAGCAAAGAAACTGCATTAATGCTTGAGAACGGGCATACATATACGCTTCACCAAACGTATCTCAGATTAGGATGGTATTTTACAAAACCTGTTTTAGGTAGTTTTAGATTGCCTGATGGTTTTTGGGATGATGATTTTATACAAACGGCTATTTATGATGTTGAAGATGAGGAAGAAAAGTTAATAGTATTCGACTTGCAACGTAGCGAGATAGCATTTTTAAAACTTGTAGAAGTAGAGGTTAAAGAGAATGGTGCAGAAGTTTCTGAATATAGCATTGTAAAGCGTTTTGCTATGGAAGGGAATAGAACCAGAAAACGAGCAATTTTTTATTATGCTTCGAACTTCCTTAAAATTTCACAGGCTATTAAGCCGCAAACTATTAGTTTTGTCGATCTTCAAGGTGAGGATACATTCGCTGCTAAGCTTGAGGAAGGAGAATATACGGGCTTAATATCACCGCTTATGGGAATGGAAAAGCAGTGGCTTAATAACACAGAAACGGATCGTTTTTGCTTTGTTTTAAGTTGATGGTGTAGTAAAAAAATGTATGTTACAAGTGTAAATTTATATGGAGGGAAAGATAACTTGAGAAATGTTGTGGGTTAAGATTCGGGATTTAAGCTGGGATCAGCAATCGTGTTTAGTATAGCTATCTCTTGAAAGTTTAGTAATACTAAATAAAAGGGGTGATATTGTGAGTGATGATCTTTTTGAAATTGTCAGAATGTTTATATTAGTTCAAAAGCAAAGGGTAGCGTTCAACAATCGAGCCAGAACTCTTGAGTTTGACAATCCTGTGATCGAACAGCTTGCAGAGTTTTTTCAAACCACCGAAGAAAGCTTAGAGAAAAGCATAAAGCGAGAGATTAAGCATGAGCCGATTTACAAGGAATTTTTTAGCAAAGTAAAAGGCATTGGGCCAATTCTTGCGGCAAAGATTATGTATTACATCCGAGATATAGGTAGGTTTCCTAATGTAGCTAAACTATGGCGTTATGCTGGTTTGGCAGTTATCAACGGAAAAGCTGAAACATTACAACGTGGACAAAAGATTTCGTATAGACCTGAATTTAAAGCTACAATGTATGTGGTTGGCTCTTCAATGCTAAAAGCAAGGTCTAAGTATGTTGAAATCTATTATGCTGCTAAAGATTATTATGCAAGAAATAGAGATTGGGGTAAGCAGCACATACACCTTGCAGCTATGCGTAAAATGGAAAAACTATTCCTTGCACACCTATGGGAAGTATGGAGGCAACTTGAGGGTTATCCAATAAGAATGCCCTATGCAGTAGAATATCTTGGGCATACTACAATATTAACGCCAGAAATGTTCATCTCTGCTTAGCCAATTAGAATTGGTACCCTGAAAAGTGTGTGAACCTTGAGAAAGTGAGAACCACTTTTTTTGTGAACCACTAATGTTTTGAGAACCGGATTGTATAATGTGAGCCATGGAAAGCTTGAGAACTTAAAGTAGTATGCGAGCCTTTGCGATGTGCAGTCCAGTATAATTTGCGAACCACTGAAAGATGAGAACCAGCACAGCTTTGTGAACCATCTTGTGTTGTTATCCGATCTGTAATGTGAACCAAATTAAATTGTGACCTTTTGAATGCTGTGAACCATTTTACATTGTACTCCAGAACAAAATGTGAGCCATTTTGGAAATGCAGAAGCCGTTCTTCATTGCGAATCATGACAAACTGAGCACCAATTCAAGATGTGAACCATAATTTTGTGAAACCCAAAAGTTTTTGTGAGCCAAGGCCAAGCTGAAATCCAAGAAATCTCGTGCGAGCCAGAACGGCGATGAGACCTTACATTTTTCTGCGAACCTACTATATATGTGAACCAAATTTTACATGTGAGCCGCTGGGATGATGAGGCCTATTGTCAGAAATAGTGCGAACCAAATATGTATGTGACCCATATCGAAAAATGTGCTATAATATCTATATATTGGAGGTGGTAACATGTTGTTTCTTATGAACTCTGCAGTTATCACGAGTGAAGGCGTTTATAGGTATCGTGAACTAACACCCAAAGAAGCAAAAGAGGTTTTTGATGATGCTGTTGCAGAGGGTGAAGAAGTTATCTCAAGCGTAGGTTATCCTGCAACAGCAAGCCATATGTCAAAAGTGCTTGATTATTCAGTAGAAGTAACACGCTTGCCTGTGCTAATGAAAAAGGGTGATGTTGCTATTGTGTGCAAGCTAACTTACAGAGTACCAGACCCTTCAGAAAAAGGCAAATTCCAGCCAAAAGAAACTGATTACGAGTGGGGATTACTTGAGAAATTGGAGGATTGATAACATGTTTTGGTGGGGATTGCTTACGGGTGGTATCATTGGGTTCTTTGGTGCAG
>DQYP01000289.1 GCA_011043375.1 Thermotogaceae bacterium
AGGTGTTATAGGGGGTGTCCCCTATTTAAAGAATAATGAGGTTTTCGATAGATTTCAATACTTTTAGTTAACAGAATCGAGTTTTGAAAGGGGGGATAGCCAAATGTGGAAAAAATTTTTCCTTCTTTTATTATTGTCAATTATTCTAACTTTCACTTGTTTGTACTCTCAAAACCCACTTTTGGAGATCAAAAAGTTCAAATACTTGGATTACAAAATTAACTATGAAGATAAGATCTTTTATTACAAAATATCGGTTGACAAGAAGGGGGATAAATACGAAATAACAACGGCCACGAGATTTTCAATTCCCGAAGGTGAGGAACTAACGCTTGATAATATCGCTCAATCCACGTATGCGGGGCTCATCGTCTATTTTTTCAATCCAGCCTATGAAGAGTTTCTCAACTTGGTAGATATCCAAAATCCAAAAACTTTGGAAATGTATGGTATAAAAATTAAGTACGAAGGAAGCGAAAAAGTTGGGAAGTATTGGGGGGAAAAATTCACACTCATAACTAATGATCAACCTCAAATAACATGGATTATCAGTAAAACCTTAAAAATGATACTGAAGATAGAAATACCACAAAACAACACGTCGATGGAACTGGTAGATTTCAAAAGAAGGTAAAAAAAGCAGGGATTTGGATCCCTGCTTTCTCATATTAAAATTCCTCAACAATCCAAACGAGATCTCCATTGTTCAACATGGCAGCATTTCCCTCATCAGTGTCAACGTGAAATTCCAAAGCATACTTTGGACTGACTCTAACCAAAACATCTTTGAATATGAGCTCTCTATCATTGCTTTTACAGTAAACAGCAACAAGATCCTTATCGCTAACACTGTATTTTTCTGCATCTTCTGGTGTCATATGAATATGTCTTTTAGCGATTATTACACCCTTTTCTTTCACAACTGCACCCTTCGGGCCAACTATTGTTATGCCCGGTGTTCCTTCCAGCAAACCTGAATCTCTGACGGGAGGTTTTACTCCAAGTTTGAACGCATCTGTCCTTGAAATTTCGATTTGAGTCTCTTTTCTCACAGGACCGAGTATTCTAACTTTTTCAATGGCACCTTTCGGCCCAACAATTATAACCGTTTCCTGACACGCATATTGGCCAGGTTGTCCCAAATCCTTTATGGGTGTTAACTCATAACCCCTACCAAACAACACTTCGAGATCTTCCTGACTCAGATGAACATGTCTGTTTGAAATTCCTGTGGGGATTCCGGGTTCTTTGAACTTCAATTTCAGATTCCTCCTTTTGATTTGATTAGGTGATATTTTTCTCATTCTGATTTCGATTCTACCATATCTACCTTTACTTTGCTTTTAAAAATAGCTTTCCTGTTATCGAAATCAAAAATATCCCACTTATGAGCAGCGTGAAATTTATCGTGAAGAAAGTACTCAGTTTCATATTCTCTACACCTGCTGTGTATCTGAGAATCTGGGCAACGTATTTCACGGGGAGAAAGATTGAAAGCGACCTTAGAGATTTTGGAAGAAACTCGATAGGAAAATATACACCAGAAAAAAATATCATCAAAGTCATAAGGACACTCCCAGCAGTTTGTGCAGCTTCTGGACGTTTGAACAGTATGAGCAACAATATTCCAAAAGCCATCATCCCCAAAGCGGAACTAACAATGGAAAGCAAAAAAAGTGGCCAATTGAAAGAGTATTTCAAATTGAATATCAAGCTTCCTATTAGAATCACTATGAAAACTGAGATAAAGCTCATAAGCAGTTTTGTAAGAGTGCTTCCAAATATAAAAATACTTGTGTTCACCGGAGAAGCGATCACTCTTTTTAAAAGTGCCCTCCTTTTATAATTGCCAAATAAAGTTATCATTGAAAACATTCCAGATGTTAATAATGATACTGCGAGAACTCCTGCTGTCAGATAACTCATCTGATTGGAAGCAACTTTCCCCACCTTAACGGGTATTTTCTCGACAGTCAAAACATCCTCAACTTCATTGAAGATTTTTAGTAAAAAGGTTGAGATGGTTGTCATTATCATTTGAATTCTGGTGTTTCTCGATGGATCAGACATGTAATACAAGAATTCAACTTTGGAACCATGCAAATACACACCTAAAAGGATTTCCCCATTTTCAACCGCTTTTCTCAATGAATTTACCGAATCATACATTATTGTTTTCCAAGCACCAACATTAGAGATTTTCCTTTCTATATCTTCGGAAATATCATTGGTAACGAAAAATCCAATCTTCTCACCGAGATAATCAGACTCATTTCCAAAAATAAAACCGAATAGTATGAAAAACAAAATTGGGAAAAGTATGGAGAAAAACGTTTCGAGTTTATCTCGCAATGAATCTTTGGCAAAGCTCACAAAGATGGAATAAAATTGCCTGATTCTTCTATTACTCATATCCCATCACCTTCTTGAAATTGAATGAAAAAATAGCAATGGATATTATCAACCAAATTGATGGAACTAAAATAAGGTATTCAAAAGGAATAGTGGATACTCTATAACCCATGCACCCTCTAAGCAATTCGCCCAAATATGTTGTGGGGAGCAAATAAACAATCCATCTTATTGCCCATGGAACATCAAAGATTGGAAAATACAAGCCACCCAAGAACATCATGATTTGATTCATAATTTGACCTATTACAACGACAGTTGAAGTCTTTTTGAAGATTGATATCAACATCATACCAAAGGAAAGGAGGGTAATCGCTGAAAACAACGTAAATAACATAAATTTTGGATCTAACACTTTAACTGTCTCAACTTTGTAAACGTTTATCGCAAGAACATACAATAGAGCGATGGAAATCGATATCATGATCAACATCGTTGTAATGAATGCTGAGAAATACTGTATTGGCTTCACAGGAGCCGTATAAAGCCGCTTATTTATCCCTTTTTCTCTGTTGTAAGCAAGACCTATATTCTGTGTGAAAAGAGAAACAGATAAAATCGCCATCAGGACTATTCCAGGGAATATGTACTCCTTGTAGTTAAAAGTTGCTTTTTTATGACGTGCGATTGGAATACTTACTATCTCCAAGTCTTTAAAATCTTTATCAGAACGTTTTTTGATCTCAATATTGACTTCATCGAAAATTTGTTCGAGTATTTTAGCCGCGATATTCGAAGTTTGTCTTTCATCCACATAATAGATCTTTAAAAGTACATTATTGATCTTATATTTCTTAAAAAGAAGTGTTCCAGATAAACCAGCACTCGTACCCTTTGGAATAAGTAAAATAACGTCCTGTTTCCCTGTTGCCAGATCTTTTTGAGCACTTTCAATGCTCTCGTAATATTTCAAAACGAAGGGACCACCCTCGCTTGATATTTCTTTTAAGATTTCTTCTAAAATCTTACCAAAAGCTTTTAGTTCTTCTTGTTGGATCACACCTAATTTCAATTCAATGGACGAAGAAGTGGCTATATTTCCAAAAACAGAGACTAAAATGAAGTATAAAATCAGTGGAAAAATGATACTCCAAAAGGTCGTTTCAAAAGATCTGAGATTGTCTTTCAAAAACGCTTTTATCATGATTACTATCTTTTTCATCTTTCTTCTCCTCAATCCCTAAGTGAGTGACCCGTTAAATCCAAAAAAAC
>DQYP01000220.1 GCA_011043375.1 Thermotogaceae bacterium
ATCGAAGTTTCGGAACGCTTCGAAGAGTATGAGAGATTATCAAAAGTATTGAAACAAATGGGAGGGGATAAACAATGAAAAAATTAACTGTTTTCTTGATTGTCTTGATGGTGTTTTCGATCTTCGTCTTTGGAAGAACCACCATCGTTTTCTGGCATCACGAATCACCTGCCCACAGGGTCGCGGCTTTTCAAAAGGTAATAAACATGTTCCAGAAAGAGAATCCGGATATCAAAGTAATCCAACAGGTTGTGCCATGGGGAGACGCATGGACAAAAACATTGGCTGCAATCGAAGCGGGAACGACACCAGATTTTCAATTCTCGATTCCCGAACTCACAATAACAGCTTATGAGGCTAATGCAATCATCCCAGTTGATGACATAATTAAGGAAATCGATTCAAAATATCAATATGTGAAATCACAACTTGCACCTTACAAAATCGAAGGAAAATATTGGGGCGTACCGATATGGACCATGCCAATGGTGTTGATCTATCGTCCAAGTATCTTAGAAAAATATCTTGGAACGAAAGAACCACCCAAAACTTGGAATGAATTGTTGCTCGACGCTCAGAAGATCACACTCTTATCAGAGAAAGAAGGAAACACCATATATGGCATAGGTTTGACTGCCGGTAACAATCTCTGTACCCAAGAACAAGTCTACACAGTTATGACAAATCTTGGAGTAAAGTTCTTCGATGAGAACGGGAATTTGACCTTCAACACCCCAGAAACTCTGAGAGCCGTTGAATTCTACAAAGATCTGTACAGATTCTCTCCTCCCGGTTCAACAGGATGGGCATGGGGAGAAATCGAAATGAACTTCAGCGCAGGGAAGATCGCAATGATGCCATATTTCGGTGGTTTACAAAAGCGTTTCTATGACCTGGAAAATTACGATCTAGACGCGGTTATTCAACCATACCCAATCGACGGAGTAAAAGGAAATCTGATATACCCGAATGATGTGCATATATTCAAATCGGCCGTCAAAAAGGGACATTTAGATGCTGTGAAGAAATTCCTTGTCTTTCTCATGAGACCAGATGTGAATGCAATATTGACAGCCCAAATGGAACCCGGATCATTTGTACCTGTCACAAAGGCTGCTCAAGAATCGGAATACTATTGGAACGATCCGGTTATTAAAACTTTTAAACACATGAATGAGGTTATAATAGAAGCCACAAATTACGGAACTCTCTACGGATTTGAAACGGGTTCCGCTGTAAACCTTGCCATAGGAAGCATATCGGGAGCGAATGTACTCGCTGAGATGATCCAAAATGTTGTAACAGGTAAAATGAGTGTTAAAGAGGCTGTCAACTGGGCAGAAGAGAAGATGAAATCCTTCATAAAGAAGTGAAGATTCTGGTGGGGAATCCTCCCCACCATTTTCGATAATCGATGAATTGGAGGAACTTTGAGTATGAAAAAATACAAAGGGGTAATATTCATCATTCCAGTTATAATCTTGGTTTTGTTCGTTGTATTTTTTCCTATAATCACCATGTTATCCAACTCATTCAAAGATGTCAAATTCGGGTTCGAAAAGAATCCTGCTTTCATTGGATTCAAAAATTATTCCGAATTGTTCAAAGATCCTGTTTTCATTGGATCCATCGGCAAGAGTTTTCTATGGACAGCCGAAAATCTTTTGATACAATTATCGGTGCCACTATTTTTAGCCCTTCTTTTGAACAAAGACAAGAAGTTTTATCGTTTCATTAGAAGTATAGTATTGATTCCTTGGATACTACCAATGGTTGTGGTCTCTATCGTGTGGAGATGGCTATTGGAGCCAAACATAGGTTATATAAATTACTTGATAAAATCTTTACATTTACCTGGAGTCAACTTTCTCGGTTCCACGAGTTTGACTTTTCATATACTTGTACTGATAAACTCTTGGCATTTCATACCATTTGGAACGATTCTAATGTTGGCAGCACTGTCAACGATTCCTACTGCCTTGTATGATGCAGCGAAAGTAGATGGTGCCAATTCATGGCAGAGGTTGATCCATATAACTTTTCCGTTGATCGGTAAAATAGTTTGGTTCATTGGACTTTTGGCTTTCATGTGGAGTTTCAACACCTTCGATTTGATTTGGTTGACAACTCAAGGAGGACCTGCTAATTCAACGATGACCATGCCAACCTACATATACAAACTCGCATTCAAATCTTATGAAGCGGGAAAAGCATCTGCCGCCGCCTTAATATCCACTTTGATCTTGATAACAGTCGCTGTGATTTATTTCATGATCTTCACTCCAAGAGAACAGAGGGGGATTAAAATTGTCAAAAGTTAGCGAATACTTCAGAATAATCGTGGTGATATTGATACTCACAGTTTTACTTTTTCCGTTCTTTTGGATCATAAGTTCATCGTTCAAAAGTTTCAAGGAGATCATGACAATGAAACCATCTTTGTTTCCGAAAGATTTCACCCTCAAACATTACGAATTCATATTTTTCACTCGATACCCCTCGAAGGATTTCCCGCAGAATGTTTTAAATAGTTTAATAGTAGGGGTTCTAACGAGTGCCATCGCAAACTTCTTGGCGGTGATAGGTGCGTATGGATTATCACGATATCCTTTTCCGGGTAGTGAAACTTTCAGTAGGATGTTGTTGATAGTCTACGTGTTGCCCGGAATACCTTTGCTCTTGCCGATTTACAATCTTCTAGCGAAAATGAAGTTGACTGATAACCTCTTGGGTCTGATTTTGGTTTATGTTGCCATAAACACTCCTTTCGTTGTATGGTTTTTGAAATCGTTTTTCCAAGCCATACCCATTGAATTAGAAGAGGCAGCCAGGGTGGATGGAGCTTCGAGTTTGAGAGCATTTGTTTCTATTACTTTACCTATAAGCCTTCCAGGAATAATCACAACTTTCATGTATGTTTTAGTCACCACTTGGGGTGAGTACTCCCTTGCTCAAATAATAATAACTTCTGATTGGAAAAAAACAGTCCCGCTTGGTTTAGCAACATATATGACCGATCAGTACATAGAATGGGGACCATTATTGGCAGCCACAACCTTGGTTGTGGTACCGATAATACTGCTGTTCCTACCTTTCACCAAGCAGTTCATATCCGGCTTATCATCCGGAGCTCTGAAAGATTGATTGGGGGGAATTAGGTATGGAAAAGAAGAAAAAGATTCTTTTTATATTCATACTTTTCCTGATACTGATGAGTCTAAACGCTCTCAGTATTCAAATCTCTGTTGAAAAAGAAGAGATTCTGTCTGTTGATGAGTTGCATATCACCTCTTCAAATCCGGATATTTTGAAAATCAACAACGGTTTGTTCATAATTGAAGTCTTACCAAACAGAGGTAGAGTGATCTGGAGCGTATATCCGGTATCGAATACTGACGAGAATTTTATATACTTCTCAAAAGATCCATACATCCTACCTTTCATGGATGAAATCACATCTCAGTACTTCTTCGAACTTGGTGGCTCTTATCTCTCAGAACCTTGGAATCCAAGGAGCAATCAACCCTATCCCTATGAAGAGTACAACGTCATACAAAGTGATAACGAAGCTCGAGTGATCTTAGAAGGAATGAATCCCACTGAAAACATCAGAGCGAGAGTG
>DQYP01000269.1 GCA_011043375.1 Thermotogaceae bacterium
ACTGCAACCGTCAACATCAGCGAGTATTTTTCATAATCCGCTCTGAATATGTTGAATATATAGCCTTCTCTTTCTTCCTGTTTTAAATAATACATTTTTTTGAACCTACCGAATTGGGTTTTTATGTTGGTTATCAATTCTTTCATTTTGTCAACGTTGAATTGAGATCTCATCTCAAAAGTTTGCATTTCATAAGCGGCAAAATAATTTTCATTGAAAAGATATTTCAGATACTCCATTGCAATATCACTCACATTATTTGCAAACAGTGATGCAATGAGCAGTAACAACATTGAAATTACTAAGATACTCTTATTTTTCATTTTTTCTATCTCCCTTCAATTCTCCTTTTGATTTTTAGTTATTCCACAATTATTGTCACACTTCCATAGTCCGTTAGAACGTAACCTTTCGACGTGGAATCTATCTCTGGAAAAAGCAACCAAGCGTTTTCCATTCCTCCGATGTTTGGATTATCAAAAAAGTCACTTAGTTCAAAACCAAATTGACAATACAGAACACCATTGTAATTGTAAGAAGGTGTGAAAAGGTTCAGATTGCTGAAAGTAGCCGAGTTTGTAGATTGCTGTATATTTGAAAAATCATACATGCTGGTGTGCATGAGAATATTTTGATCCAAGGGATCTGTATCATAATAGTAAAGGGTTTTAGGTACATTAAAGCCGAAATTACTGAGCAATTCGAAATTCACATGTTCAACAGTTAATGTGGCTGAATAACCCTCGGATGGTCCACCTGGAATCGAGGTTGTTGTTACAGTAGCAGTTGGCACCTCTAAGACCAATTGAACTGTTGAATTCTTGTTTGGCTCTATCGTGAAAGTCGCAAAATCAAGGCTTAAAATAGCTGCTGCGCTCGAACAATAGACGGATTCAAAATCAGAGCTTACATCTTTTAATGCGGCTACTCCTATCAAGTAGTTGTCTTTCACTCTCAACTTCAAACTTCTCTCTATGATTCCTCCTTGGCCTGAGAGGTCTAAATCCTCAACATATTTGAAGCTCTGACCATCTATGTCGGGATTGAAAATCGAGATTCTTATTTTTTCAGAATTTGCTGGTATGTATTTTTCATAATATTCTGAGTTCGAAAGATCAAAAGGCAACTTGAATTTCAAATTGAGATAACCGTATTCATTTTCGGATACCGGTTTTTCATCCTCACGAAAAAAGCAGCAAGAAGATAATATAAACATCAATCCAACAACTATGACCAATAGATGAACAGATCTTTTCAATCTGAATCCCCCCATTTGATCACTTTCCACGAGAAATTTTACAGGTTTTCAAGAGCGATAGCGGCAGCTCCAAGTATTCCAGCATCGTTCCCCAACTTGCTTCCTACTATTTCGAATGTTCCAAGGAAGGAAGGAATTGCTCTCATATCAACTTTTTCTCTTATTTTTGGAATGAAAAGATCAGCACTCTTGGACATACCACCGCCTAAGATCACCACTTGCGGATTGAAAATATGTATGATGCTTGTTATCCCAACACTCATGGCTTCAACAAAGGTTTCGAATATTCTGGTTGCCAATCGATCTTTCAAACGATAAGCATCGAAAATTTCTCGTGCACCGAGAACGCCACGCTGCTTTTCTAATTCAAATATCTTGGATTCTGGAAATCTCTTTCGCCCTTCATTCGCATATCTGATGAGTGCAGTTGCAGAAGCCATAGCTTCCAAACACCCGTAATTTCCACAACCGCATATTGGACCATGGGGATCAACTATCATATGACCAAGTTCTGCACCAATCCCGGTGTTACCAGTGAGAAGCTTTCCGTGGGTTATAACCCCACCACCTATACCTGTTCCGAGTGTGAGGACGACTATGTGATCTTTACCTTTTCCTTCCCCAAACCATTTTTCACCAAGTGCAGCCGAATTGGCATCGTTTTCTATGAATACTGAGAGTCTCAGGTGTTTTTCTATTTCCGCTTTTAAAGGAACATTGTTCCAATCTGGAAAATTCGGTGAGAATTTTATTATACCTTTATCGTGATCGATTGAACCTGGTGATCCTACTCCAACGGCTCTTACATTACTGATATCCACAATTTCGGTTATTTTCTGACATATCCTTTCTACAACCCTTTCGAATCCGAGTTCAATTTTTGTTTCAATTTCATCTTTTTTCAGAATCCCATTTTTTGGATCGACTATTCCGATTTTCACCATGGTACCACCAAGATCAATACCGATGATATTTTCAGTCATATTCACCTCTCCTTATTTCATTTTTTGGAGTAATCTCATAATAATGTTTACACAAGAATTATACCAAATTTTAACGGTTTTTTATCGCTGTCTCAAGGCGTTGCAACGCTTTCTTTAAGATCACCCTTGGACATCCGATGTTCATTCTCATAAATCCTCTTCCTTCTTCACCGAACATTCTTCCATCTTGCAATCCTACTTTTGCCTTCTTGAAAATAAATTCTTTCAATTCTTCCTGTGTCAATCCAAGTTTTTTGAAATTCAGCCACATTAGGTATGTCCCTTCTGTTTCGATCGCATCCACTTGTGGAATTTTCTCCCTCAAAAATTTGAGTACGAAATCCCTGTTTTCCCTTAGGTATTCCAATAATGCCTTCAACCATTTTTTCCCATATCTGTATGAAGTTTCCAATGCAAGTATTCCAAATATATTGGTTGTTAGTAAACCCAAACGTTGGGCAGTATGAAAGTATTTAGATCTCAAAACAGAGTTACTTATGATCACATATGATGTGGCCAAGCCGGCGAGATTGAAGGTTTTGCTCACAGACATACAAGTGATGGTTATTTCTGAAAGTTCCTTCGAAATACTTGCAATCGGTGTATGTTTGTGAGTAGACATTATTATATCTGAATGTATCTCATCGGATACTATTATTACATTGTTCCTCAGGCATATTTCACCGAGTCTTTCAAGTTCTTCTTTTTTCCATACCCTACCAACTGGATTGTGAGGACTGCAGAGTATCAACATCCTCGTTTTATCACTGATTTTTCTCTCTAAATCATCGAAATCCATTTCATAATGTTTTCCATTGAATTTCAACGGATTGGTTATTACATTTCTTCCATTAAATTTTACTGAGCTGAAGAATGGAAAGTAAACAGGAGTTTGTACGACTACATCGTCTCCAGGTGAAGTGTAGGCTTGTATACAGATCTTTATACTCGGTACCACACCAGGTGCGTTGATTATCCAGTCTTTTTCTATTTTCCAGTTGTTTTGAGTGAATTGCCAATCGATGATCGAGTTATAAAAAGAATCTGGAATAAATGTGTAACCAAAGACACCATGTTCAACACGCTCTTTTATTACACGTTTCACTTCCTCAATAGTTTCAAAATCCATGTCTGCTACCCACATTGGTATCAAGTCATCCGTACCGAAAAATTCCTTACATTGATCCCACTTGTAACAATTCGTTCCTTTACGTTGAATTATTCTGCCAAAATCGAACATACGTAATAAACCTCCCATGAAGTGGCTTGATAATTCAATTATACAGTTTAATGATAAAATTTTAAGTGAGGTGGTACTATGGAAAAAGGCAAAATTGCATTGGAAATAAGAGTTTATGGGATAG
>DQYP01000281.1 GCA_011043375.1 Thermotogaceae bacterium
ATTGCACTTATCTCTTCGTGGGCAGCTTGAAGTTCCTCATTTTTGAGTTGTAAATCTCTGGTGCGTTTCTTAACCTCGCTTTTCAAATATCTATTAATAATTAACACAACATAAAAAGCAATGGTAGTGATGGCTAAAACAGTGACTATCATTATTACCAACCATTTATGAGCTTTGAAAAAACTTTCTTCAGAATAGTAAAGTTCTACGAAATTATTTATTTCATCCCTGGATGAGTCTATAGCATCGTTGATAATTTTCAAAAGATCCGTTCTGTCCTTCGAAATTCCAAGATACAAATTCTGTTTGGATATATTCAGTTTACGAAAAGCAGTTGTTAAATCGGCTTTCACGAGGTAATAATGTGCAGTGAAATCCTCCATGATGAAGACATTCACTTTTCTGTTTTTAACTGCTTCCATCAGGTTGGAAAAGTTATCGTAAAACTTAAAATTCAGTTGGGGATAATTTTTCAATACCAAACTCACATTTGCATCGCCTTTGATCGCGGCAATTACATATGGACCAAGATCTGAAAGATTTTTCAAGTTCAATTCTTTTCTATAATAAACATTACTTTTAACTTCAAGGATGGGGTTGGAAAACAACATGTATTTCTCACGCTCTGGAGTTTTAAAAATGAAGTTTATCATATCCGCTTTCCCGGTTTTGATCTGTTGAAGTGCATCGGAGAATCTCATCGGTTTCAGTTCAAAATTGAGTTTAGTTTTTTCTTTCAACAATTTGAAAAAGTCGACAGAAAAACCCTCAGGATTTCCTTCATCATCTACCCATATGAATGGGGGATAAAAATCCCCACTCACTACTTTAACAATCTTGGTGTTTGGAAAGACGGAAGCTACCATAAAACTAACAAAGATAAAAAACGCGAAACACTTAAACCAATTCTTAATACTATACACCTCTACCATTTAAAATTATGGCCCCCTAACGGAGGCCATATTAAGATTATATCATGTAAGCTTTCTTCAATCTTTCGAATCTTTCGATACTGTCTTTTAACCCTCCGATTCTATTTCTTTGTAGCCAAAGATCCTTGTATTCTTCAATGATTTCATCCAATTCCTTCGCTAATTCATTTCTAATATCTTTCGATATACTTGAGACCTTGAAATCTTTTGTTTTTACTCTTTCGATTCCTTGCTTTGCCGCATGTTTCAGAAGTTTGGCGGCGTTTCGATATTCTTTTATTATAAGGTCAGCATCTGGCCTATCCATTCTCACCTCATCAAGATCCTTTATAACTTCGTCGATGTACTCAATGGTCTTTTTGAAGTTCTCCTCCGTTAATACATCTTTGAAGGTGTCGACTTTCAAGTAAACGGGTGGTTCGGGAAATAGAAGCATCAAGGCAAGTATCGAACTGTTATGAGGAATGAACCCTGGAACCTTGTAAGCGTTTCCAAGATCATAAGCAATTTTTCCCATTTTCTTCGCCTGATCTTTGAATATATGAATGTCGAGGGCTTCCTGTATATCGATGTCAACGTTCCCTTTGTAATTCCAGCTCATTGCAGCACCATAAGCGAACCCCAAGAAAGACACTGGAAAGTGTTGCCAGTGACCGTTGTCTCCCCAATCGGTGTTGAGATAACCTATAGCCCCATGTTTCAATCCATTTTCGGCAGCATTCTTTAAGTTACCAATTGCATTTTCCGTTCTTCCAGCTATCGAATTCCAGCTTGAGGTTCCAGGACAAACATAATATGGAATACCTGCTTGGGCAAATTTTGCACCATCTTCATCGAATGGATGGTTCGCTTCATACCCCCATTCCAAAGCAATAACGCCATCTGGAAGTTCTGGAATCAGTTCGGGATGTTTCACGATTATATCTCCCCAGAACTGCATCGTTTTTCCTTTTTCTTGTACAAGTTTGTGAATCTTCAACAAAAATTCCAGGTAAACTCTTCCAACCCCTTTCTCCTCACAAGCTTTCTTACTTTTTCCCTGACCGAGATCGAATGTTTCATCGCAACCTACGTTGAATTGATTACTGGAAAAGTGTGGTAAAAGCTCATCATACAGCTCTTTCAAAAGTTCTATGGATCCTTCTTCCAAGGGGCACAGACTGAAAGGTTCGTCGAACCTTCCACCCCAAGGAAACTCAAAGCCGTCTGGGGCTTCGGCAAGATGTTTATATTCTTTATGTTTTAACCACCTATTCATGTGTCCGAATGAATTTTGATTTGGTACAAGCTCAATGAATCTCTTTTTACAATATCTATCAAGCTCTAAAATCTCTTCTGGAGTTATTGGAGAAGCATTTTCCCAAACAATTCTATGATTTCTATATGCGAAGGTGTGTTCAGTGTAAAGTTGAAATTGATTTATCTTCAATTCTGCAAGCATGTCGATTAAGTTATAAAGTGTTTCCATCTTTGGTACCTTGTCTCTACTTATATCTAACATCACACCACGATTTGGGAAATCAGGCCAATCTTCTATCTTTGAAAATGGCAATTTCTTCTGATCCTTAAAATTACGGGCCATCTGCTTCAATGTCATGGCAGCGTAAAATGCTCCTGCAAAATCATGTGAGAGGATCTTGATTCCATTTTTTGAAACTGTCAGAGTATATCCCTGTGGTTGGGGTAATTGATAAGGATCAACGAAAACTCTTACAGTTACTTTCTCGAAGTTTTTCCCCTTTGAGGTTGTCAATTCATGTTCCACACCTAAAATTTTTAAAGCTTCTTTGATCTCCTTTCCTACGATAAATAGTTCGTTGCTGTTGGTATCCAGAAATATCAATCCCTCATCTTCAAATTCAAAGAACCCATTTTCCGATTCAAAATGCTTGGGCATCGGAATTAAACTTAACTTCTGGGACATATGAAAACCCCCTTTATTCGCTGAAATTGAGTTTATCTTCTCTGAGTAACTTGAACTGTTTCAGATTCATTATGAACATTTCAACGGTGTTGTTAACCGTTCCTGAGAAAAGATGTCCACCGAAAGCTTTTTTGTTTGGATCGGATAGAGTAACATGAATGTGTGGAAATATCTTCGAATTTTTCAGAGATATATTCCCACTCACAGATAAGAGTTCACTCGGAAATTTGATGAATTCCTTTTCGTATTTTTCACCATTGAACCAGCCTATCTCGAAGTTTCTGAGCATCCCTATACCACTCAATATCACAGCACTGTTGATTTCATATCTTCTCAAGGCTTCCAATAAGTTCTCAAAGAAATCTTCTCCGTCATCCATCCTCAAAAACAATATATCTCCTTTGAAGGTGTATATCATATCATTCGCCTCCTACTTAAAAACAGATTCACACCTTGATTCTATTAACTAAGAGTATTGATATAAAAAGCTTATTGCTTGTTAGAATAAGATTCCTCGTCACTATCGTTCCTCGGAATGACAAAAACAAGAGAAATATCCTTGGAATGATAAAAATAAAAAAAGTCATCGGAACGGTAAAAACAAAAAAGATGTCATTGGAACGGCAAAACAAGAGAAATGTCATCCCGAACGTATGTGAGGGATCTTTTATCCTCAATTGCTACTACTATTGCTACTACTTCTTAGCCTTTTCAAAGACTTCAATAATA
>DQYP01000233.1 GCA_011043375.1 Thermotogaceae bacterium
ATTTCCCAGGACTCCAGAAATGACCTTTGGGATATCTGCATCTGAAATGTGGTTTTTCTCTTAAACAATTCACGTGAAGATGCACCTTTCAACAATTTGAAGAGCTTCAGAAACAATTCATCGTCGATGAGTATTTCAACGACGGTGTGAAATTATGATCAGGCATCACACAGAGTTCAGTTATCTTTATCTTATGTCGTTTTGCAACCTCATATAATACTTCTTCACAAAGTTTTTTATTTCCCTCTCGCTTAAACATATTGTACCTATACTTAGGACACCACTCAAGATGGTACATATTCTGGCCAACACTATGGCTACCGCTAACTAGTTCCATAAGAAGTTCTCCTGGACCGGTATTTTATAGCATCCGCCTCCTGGCGGATGCACCTGACCAGAAGTGAAAAACGTTTATTCTAAGAAAAAATATACGCAATTCATCCCCCATACTAAAGTCTGGGGATTTCTCGCTTACAACATGTTAAGTTTGTTTTTAAAGAAAAGAGAATCTTAGATAAATCTGTTTTTACAAAAAACTATTTTATTCATGTCACAGTTACTATTAATAGTTAAGCTCAAAGGCGGTTTGAGGATGATAAAAAAAATCGTTATACCAACAGATGGTTATGGCTTGGAGGATCATGTTATAAAATATATAGCAAGAGCTTTTCCTTTTGCAGAGTTTGACATAATAAGTGTGGTAAACACTTTTGAAAGAGGAGTACAGTTAACAACCTTGTTGTATAAAGAGATGAAAGAAGGGGCAAAAAAAGCAGTAGAACGAGGGAAAGATATCCTTGAGAAAGAAGGAATAACAAACGTAAAAACGAGAATACTGCATGGTATCCCTTCAAAGAAGATATTAGAGTACGCAAAAACAAGAGATGTGGATCTTATTGTCATGCGTGTTTATAGTAGGAAAAAAACAGTTTCTGTTCAGCGTCTTGGTTCAACTGTTAGAGATGTTATCAGAAAAAGTTCAACACCAGTACTAACACTGGCTGAAGATTGTGAAAAAATCCCTATCAAAAAAGTTTTACTTGCAACAGATGGGACAAGAACATCTGAACGAGCTAAAAATTTTGCTATGCTCTTTTCATCATATTTCAAAACAGATCTTGAGGTTTTATATGTAAGGCAAAATAAGAATGACACAGAGCATGCACATCGTGTTGTTGAAAATGCAGAATGGAAAGCTTCCTTTTTGGATGTAAAAGTAAAAAAATCTATAAATGAGGGAGATGTAGTAGAAAAAATACTTGAGCATGCTAAGAGTAATGATTTGATAATAATGGGTACTGGTAAAACATTTCTTTTTTGGCATTATATTGGCCATGTTACACAAGCCATCTGCTCACATTCACCAATCCCCGTGTTACTCGTTAAATGCATGAAAAAGAGGTGGAAAAAACGGATTTCTCGCAGATAATCACTATAGTAATATTCATAACAAGCTACATTCTAATATTCAGCGGAAGGCTGGATAGAAGCGCAGCTGCTCTACTGGGTTTGTTTATGATGGTTTCTGCGGGGTACATATTTGGGTTTCTCAGATTTGAAGAGCTGCTAGTTCATGTTGACTGGGATGTTGTGATACTATTGTTTGGAATGATGACCTATGTAGGGCTAATGGCTAAAACAGGCTTTTTCAAATATATTGGGATAAAAGCTATAAAACTCTCCAAAGGTAATCCGTGGCTTATTTTCCTTTATCTAAGTTTGATTACAACCTTTGTTTCTATGATTATTGATAATGTAACAACAATTTTGTTGATGATACCTCTCACTGTTGAAGTCGCTGAGATGCTTGATATAAACCCTGTACCTGTTATGCTTGGTGAAGCCATTCTATCTAATGTTGGTGGTGTTGGAACAATGGTTGGCGATCCGCCAAATATAATGATTGCGTTTGCTTCTGGTTTTAATTTCAATGATTTTGTAGTTCATCTTTTTCCTCCTGTATTAACAGCTTTGGTTATTTCAGCATTACTTGGTAAAATAGTATATAGAAAGTGGATTAGGGAAAAGCCAAAGAATATTGCAGAACTTATGGAATTAGAAGAATTTAGATATATAAAGAATAAACGGAGAATGAGATTTTATCTTTACATATTATTTGGTATGATAGCATTATTCGCAACAGAGGCTTACACTGGAGTATCCGCAGCTTTTATAGCTTTAGCAGGTGGTATAACAGCGCTTGTTATCTCAACAGAAGAGCCAAAAGAAGCTTTTAAAGCTGTTGAATGGCCTACATTAGTCTTTTTTATTGCTCTTTTTGCTCTTGTCGGTGGTCTAGAAGAGACTGGTGTTTTAAAAGAACTTGCTAGTGGAATAGCCTCCATATCATCAAATGTGTTGATAACATCTATTATAATACTTTGGGTAGCAGGTTTATCATCATCGTTTGTGGATAATATACCAATTACTGCAGCGTTTATACCAGTTGTCTCATCATTAACTTTAGATTATAACATGGGTTTGTTATGGTGGGCTCTTGCAATGGGTGTAGGTATGGGTGGTAATATCACGCCAATTGGGTCCTCTGCAGGGGTAATAACGCTTTCTCTATCGAAAAGATACGGTCATGGGATAACTACAAGGGAATGGTTGAAGTTTGGTACAATAATAGGGATAGCTAGTATGGCTATATGTACATTATTTCTTTTGATAATGGTGTGATATTTAAATCATGTAATTTAAGTGAATGATCTACAAAAGTACAATAAAATTAAAATATGTTATGTGCATATGCACAGAATGGTGATGTGAAATGAGAATAGCAATACCCTGCAACAATAATGAAGGTTTAGAAAGTGAAATAAGTATGCATTTCGGTAGAAGTCCTTACTATGCTTTTGTAGATATAAATAACAATGAAATAAAGAATATTGAAGTTATCCCAGTACCATTTGCTGATCATGGACCTGGAGATCTTCCAAACTTTGTGAAACAAAACAAGGGTGATGTTGTTATAGCCTATGGTATGGGTGGTAGAGCTGTTGATTTCTTCAAGCAGCTTGGAATCAAGGTTATAACAGGAGCACAAGGTAGTGTAAAAGAAGTATTAGATGCATTTTTGAAGGATAGACTGAATATAGATACAGATTGGAAGAACAAAGAAGAATTTGGTCATCATGAGTCCTCGACCCATTAAACGTCGATGTATTAGCTTTTATCCTGATGCAGATTTGTTTTCTCCAATACCAAGACGAGTGGCCTCTGGCATAATCAATCTCCATCAAGATGAGCTTGAAGCATTGAGATTAGTTGACTATTTAGGGCTGAACCAGGAGGAAGCTGCAAGGCAAATGGGAGTTTCACGTGGTACAGTATGGAGGCTGCTTGATTCAGGTAGAAAAAAGGTTGTTGCAATGCTGGTAGAACATAAACAATTAGTGGTTAAGATCGCTACTCAACTACAGAGCCGGAAAGTTTAAATAAATTTTTTATATTGTAAATATGAGAAATCTCATATATTTAATATTATTGGATGGAGGAATAAATACCATGGAAAAAGTAAAACAGGTAGAAAACAATCTAAAAATGGTTCTTAAACACTGGGGATTTGGCGAGATATG
>DQYP01000207.1 GCA_011043375.1 Thermotogaceae bacterium
ATCAGCGAGAGAGAAAAACTTCTGAAAGTTGTTGCCACTTTGAGTGAAGATCAAAAAATCAAAGACTATGCAAAGTTCTCTCTCCTTGGTACGCTCAATACCACAGCTCAAAAGATCATAAGTGCATCCGGTGTTGATAAGGTGGATATATATATAGATGATAAATTGTTGGCCACAATCGGTTCGAAGGAATTTTATCCTTCAATCAAAGTAAGCAAAAATACTGAAAATATAACTTTTGTAGCTTACAGATTTTTCTCCCCTGAATATTTAAAATATCTCTCCGAAAGATTCGAAGCCCAATTTATACTGGAAAATGATGGTAAGGTAAGTTCAACTTTACCTTTTTCTGATTCATACGGTGGAAAAGTATTTAAATACAATGATCGTTTCTATATGGGAAAGACAATTTTGTTCGACAATACCCAAATAACCGTCTTGATTGATACTACGGAGATACATGCGGTATATGAAACTGTTTATAACGACCTCAAGATCCAGGAGGAACAGGGCGAAAACAGATTTTTTCTACTCTGGTTTCTGGCCATCATACCTTCTGCTTCTCTACTATGGTTAGGGTTTAGAAGTGTTATAAGGCCGGTGCAAAAAGGTATAGATGCTGTTAAAAAAATCTCCGCAGGAAATTATGATATTGCACTGGATACAACCAGGACCGTTGGTGAGTCAAAAGGGCTCTTCGAGGCAATTAATGACCTTTCTACAAATTTAAAAAATCTAATAGCTGAGAATGCACAGAAAACTCTAAGTTTGAGAGAAGAAAAGGAAAAACTTGAAACTATCATTCAAAACTTAGATGATGGTGTCTTGATTCTCGATAAAGGAAGTAAACCCGTGCTTTACAATGATCTGGGATTAAAAGCATACAAAAATATTAAGAATAGCACATTGCCCAAGAACCTGGTTTTAGCAAATGGCAATCAATATCAAAAGCTTACTGTACGTAACAAAGAGATCAAAGGGATAGGCCAGATAATTGTGTTTCATGATGTCACATTGGAAGATGAAATGCGACAGCTATTTATAATAACCGAAAACCTGAAGCAATTCGAAAAAACTGCACGAACTATGGCGCATGAAATCAAAAATCCTTTGAATGCAATATCTCTGAATTTACAAATTTTGATGGAAAAACTCGAAAAGAAGACCTATGGAACTCTTATGCAAACACTATTAAATCAAATCAACCTGATTGCCTCAAGTATAGACAAGTTATTGACCATCAGCAGCGAAATTGACGAGTATCACAAAACAAATATCGGTAATATCATAGAAAGAGTAATATCTCTTTTCAAATTCCAGTCCATAGAGGAAAAGGTTAAAATAAATCTGATCAATAACAGCCATTCTGAAATTTATTGTGATAGCAGAAGGCTCAGTCAAGCTTTCTTCAATTTGATTCATAACGCTTTCAAAAGCCTTCAACATCAGGAGCATGACAGGGAGATATGTATAACAATTGATGAAACTGAAAAAGAAGCCATTATATCAATAGAAGACAGCGGACCTGGCATCCCCGAGAAATTTGCAAATAATGTCTTTGTAAGGCCTTTCACTTTGGAAAAGGGAGGGCATGGAATTGGCCTTATGCTCGTGAAAAACATTATTGAAAACCATAATGGGAAAATTTCATATTCAAACTCGAAGCTTGGGGGAGCGAAATTTGACATAATACTTCCAATTAGAGGTGATTTCCAATGAAAATACTACTTGTAGATGATGACCCCATATCATCAAATGCACTGTATGACTATCTTTTATCAAAAGGATATAAGACAAATACTGCAGCAACAGCAAAAGAATGTTTTGAAAAACTCCAATCTGAAGAATTTGATGTTCTATTGCTAGATTTTGTATTGCCAGATAAATCAGGACTGGAAATTTTGAATGAATTGGCAAAAAACACGAGATACAATGATTTGACAAAAATTATGATAACAGGCTTCGGAAGCATTAAAACAGCGGTAGAGGCAATGAAAAAGGGAGCTTATGATTTTATAACAAAACCTATTGACCTGAAGTACCTGATTCAACTCTTGAAGAGAATTGAAAAGGAGAAAAAAATTATTGAAGAACGAAATATGTATATAGAGCATCTCAGCAACATCAACATAGATATAGTACAGGCAAAATCTCGCACCATGAATCAAGTATGGGAATTGGCAAAACAAATAGCTGTAAGTGACTCTCCAGTGTTGTTGACAGGTGAAACCGGTGTCGGAAAAGATATCGTTGCTAGATACATACATGCAAAGAGTAAACGTTCAAATCGCCCCTTTGTGCCTATAAATTGTGCTGCTATACCTAAGGATCTTATTGAAGCAGAGCTCTTTGGTAGTGAAAAAGGTTCATTCACAGGGGCTATTCAAAGAAAACGTGGAAAGTTTGAAATAGCCAACAATGGTACCCTATTTCTGGATGAAATAGGAGAACTGGATGTTTCTTTGCAATCAAAGTTGTTGAGAGTAATAGAAGACGGTACGTTCTACAGAATAGGCGGTTCCGAACTTGTCAAGACAAACGTAAGAATAGTTGCAGCAACCAACAGAGATCTGAAAAAACTTTTAGCAAATGGCAAATTTAGAGAAGACCTTTATTATAGAATTTCTACTTTTCATATAGATATCCCTCCCCTAAGACAAAGAAAAGAGGATATCCCAGTTTTTTTGAATTACTTCATTGACATGATAGCAAGAAAATACAACAAAAAAACGCCAAAATTCAATGAAGAAGACTATAACTTATTATGCGACTACTCTTGGCCGGGGAATGTACGGGAACTAAAAGCATTTTGTGAAAGATTGATTGTACTATCATACCACAACGAAATAAAAGAAAAGATCAATAATATCCTCGATTTGGACACTAAAGAAGCAAATACCAATTACTCAATGAAATTTATTGTAAGAAAGCACATTCTTGATGTTTATAACAAGACTGGAAAGAACAAACTTCAGACCGCTCGCCTTTTGCAAATTAGTAGGCGTACACTTCACAATAAGTTGAAAGAATATGGGGTTGATTGATTAACTCCGAGTTTCAGTCCACAATCTTAAAGAATCGGCAGCTATAAGCTTGCTTTTTTTTGTGAACAGTATCAACCGTACATTTGACAATTTCTAACGCAAGAATTGTTGAGTATGTCGAGTATAATGTATAAGACAGCGATTGGAGAGACAAGGATGGATTTGAAGGAGAGAACTTTAAGGTAACACAAAAGTGGAAAGGCAGGCTTGAAGTTGTTGCAAAGGTCAAGGTAAACAATTCGGAAAGTCTATCAATAGCATATACTTCCGGTGTAGTTGAACCCTGCAGGGAGATAGAAAAGATTGGAAAAAGTTTTGGAGATAATATCCCCCAAGCTTTTGAGCCAGAAATCGCCGATGCATTTTCTGAAGCGGTTTTTGATAATGCCAATTAGAGCATGTTCTGTTGTGGTACTTCTGGATAGGCGGTTGAAATTGCCTTCGAATAACTTCGAGATATAACCAACGAATAGCAAAGCTTGCAGTTAAATCAAATTCTCAGTGATTATGCTTTTAAAACTG
>DQYP01000206.1 GCA_011043375.1 Thermotogaceae bacterium
CTTGGGGCAGCTCCTTTTCCATATCCCACTGGTGGCCAACCTGCAACAAATATGGGTGGCGAACAAATATTCATATTCAAAACAAACCCAGAAAAAGAAGAGGCTGCATGGAAATTCATAAAATGGTTCACAAGCACACCAATTCAGGTGGAATGGGACAAGGCAACAGGATTTATTCCTGTAAAAGATTCGGTTGCTACTGATAAAGGATATTTGGCGTATATCAAAAATACGAGAAGACTTCTTCTCCCATTTGTTGAATCCCAGAAAAATGCTCATGCAAGACCTCCAGTAAAACAATATCCACAAATATCTGATATAGTTTCTAGGGCAATATTGAACGCATTGTATGGAAAGGCTACACCCGAGTTCGCCCTTTACAATGCTGCGAAAGAGGTAGACTCATTGCTTAAGTGAGGTAAACAATGATGAGTGGAAATAAATGTATCAGGGGTGGTATAGTGTACCACCCCCTTTTTAAGAAAGAGACAGGAACAGCTATGATATTTTTAATTCCAGCAATTGTAATAATAGGGGTTTTCAATATTTTTCCAGCTTTCTATTCCTTTATCCTTACCTTTTTTGATTGGAATGGTTTTTCTCCAACAAAAACTTTTGTAGGACTCAGGAATTTTCAAACACTCTTTACTAGTCATGAAGTGTTAAATTCAATTGTTGTAACACTTATTTATTCCGTAGCTGTCACTTTTGGCTCCATGATAATGAGTCTTCTGATTGCTGTAAATTTAGACAGAGACATAAAGGGAAAAGTAATATATCGTGTACTATATTTTTTGCCAGTTGTGACTCCAACAGTTGCTTCTGGTATTGTTTGGAAATATCTTTTCGACCCAACGAATGGAGTAGTGAACAGCCTTCTGGCTACTTTTTCAATTAGTGGTCCATCATGGCTAAGTGATCCAAAATGGGCACTTTTATCCGTTTCCATCGTCGGCATCTGGAAAAGAATGGGATTTGGGATGATCATATACCTTGCAGCACTTCAGGGAATACCAAAGTCACTATATGAGGCTGCTAGAATTGATGGCGCTTCTGAAGGAATATTGCTTCGATATATAAAAATCCCTTTGCTATTACCAACATCACTATTTCTCGCAATAACCGGTTTGATTGAATCTTTCCAAGTATTCGACCTCGTTTATGTAATGACTTATGGTGGTCCCATTAACGCTACAGATGTTATGGGATTTTTGTTGTATCGTTATGGATTTAAATACTTTAACCTTGGCTATGCCTCTTCAATTGCAGTAGCAATGTTTGGAATCCTTTTTGTACTTTCAATGATCCAATGGAGGTTTACCAAAGGCGGTGAGGTATATTAAAAGGAAATTCTTAATCAAAATTTTGAGACATGTTTTATTGAGTATAGGAGCTTTTTTTTCCGCTCTACCATTCTTGTGGCTGATAACAACAGCATTGAAACCACCAAAAACCCTATATTCAAAACCATTGTTAATACCGGTTCATTTCTATATCAAGAATTTTGCTGATGCACTAAACGCAGCCCCTTTCGGGAGGTATACGCTTAATAGTGTGATTATGACCACAGGCATCGTCCTTTGCCAAACTTTTTTTTCTGCTTTAGCAGGATATGCCTTCGCAAAGTTAAAGTTCAGGTTTAGAAACACTTTGTTTTATATTTTTCTTGGCTCCATGATGATACCTTTTCCAATAACGTTGATACCTAACTTTCTAACGATCAATTTCCTGGGTTGGTACGATACATATACCGCTTTGATAGTTCCAAGAGCTGTAAGCGTATTTGCGATATTTCTCTTCCGCCAGTTTTTTCTATCTGTCCCATCAGAGATTGAAGAGGCGTCACGTATAGACGGTTGTAGCCGATTCAGAACATTTTTTCAGATAGTTTTACCTATTTCTAAACCTGTTATCGCAACAAGTGCTCTTTTCTCTTTTCTTTTTGCCTGGAATGATTTTCTCTGGCCATTAATTGTAACTGATTCTCCTGAAATGAGGACCATACAAGTTGGTCTTGCCTTTTTTCAGGGCAGATATGGAATCCAATGGACACTTTTAGCAGCAGCGACAATTCTGGTCATACTCCCAACCATAGTAGCCTTCTTGATCGCTCAAAAAAACTTCATAGAAGGTCTTTCAACCACGGGTTTGAAGGAGTGAAAATGTGGAAGATTTTATGAAGAGTACAATTTATCAGATATTTCCAGATAGATTTTATAATGGGAATCCCTTTAATGACCCTCAACCTCTTAGAAAATGGAAGCAAAAACCTTCAAGAGGCAGTTTTTTTGGTGGTGATTTATCGGGAATAACAAAGAAACTAAATTATCTTAAGCATCTGGGCATTGGGGCCATATACCTAACCCCCATTTTTGAGGCTCCAAGTACACATAAATATGACACAAAAGATTATCTGAAGATAGACTCAGGCTTTGGAACCCTTGAAGAGTTCAAAAGGTTGCTGAAAAGAGCTCATAAATTCGATATAAAAGTAATATTAGATGGTGTTTTCAACCATACTGGAGACCATTTCTGGGCATTTGAAGATGCAAGAAAAAATGGGAAAAAATCCAGATATTGGGACTGGTATAACATCTACAATTATCCAATAAAGAGAAAGCCAAAGCCCAATTATGAACACGCCGGTATTTATTATATCCCGAAACTCAAGCATGACAACCCGGAGGTTATCGCTCACTTTGTCAAAGTAGTGCAATATTGGACAAAAATAGGGATTGATGGTTGGCGATTTGATATGTCATGGTGTATAGGACCTGATTTCTGGAAAAAAATTACACAAGCTGCACTTGCAATCAACAAAGATATTATATTTATTGGTGAATATTGGGAAAAACCATCGGAGTTTCTCAAGAAGTATCCATTTCATGGTGCAACGGACTATATATTCAGAAAAGCAACTTTACAACTTCTCAACAAAAAGATAGAACCTAAAGAATATCTGAATGTAATTCAATACAAATTTGAAGATCGAAATACATGGTACTGTTGGAATATGCTTGGGAGCCATGATACGCAACGGCTTTTAGGACAATTGCATGGTAGTGTAGAAAGGGCAAAAATGGCCTTCACCCTGCAATTTACGATTCCAGGATTGCCATTGATCTATTATGGCGATGAAATAGGCCTCTTTGGTGGTAAAGATCCAGATTGTAGGAGACCTTTTGATTGGAACAAAAAGCACTGGAAAAAAGAGATTTTTGAACACATTCGTGAACTCATCAAACTTCGTAAGGAAAGAAGTGCCTTGTCTATTGGTGACATAAAAATTCTCGAAATAGAAAAAGATGGCTTTAGCTTTGAAAGATTCACAACCTCAGAATCTATCGAAATCGAGATCGATTTGAAGTTACAAAAGGCTATCATAAGGAAAAGTCAGCTTTAATTACAAACTGTTATGCTCTTACATAAACTTGGCTGGCTTTAGGTTTTTCACATTTAATCAAAGGGTTAATCCTTTTCAAAGCATTC
>DQYP01000143.1 GCA_011043375.1 Thermotogaceae bacterium
CTGCCGGGATACTTAGGATCATCTCCATCTTTTGGATCAACAAGGTGAATGTGGTAGGTCACGTTAGTCTTCGTAATTACCTGTTTGTAGGTTTCACAAACTTCTCAAGAAGAGTTAGAGGCAATCTGTTTGCCCAACCACCTATAACTCGAATGGTAAAATATGTTAAATATCGAAGACAGCTCTCAAGTAAAGAAAAGGGGATTCTTTGAACCTAAAGGAGGGGGTTTCATGCGATACACAACCAAAGTTTTAAAATGCAGAAGGATTGGAGATTCTTACAGTGTGGAATTGGAGAAGTGTGAATTTTATCCGGATGGTGCTGGTGGGCAATTGGGTGATAGGGGTAAAGTGGGAAAATCAAACGTTTTGGAAGTGATCAGAGAAAATGGGAGAACAATTCTAAAAGTTGACAAGGAGCTTGAGAGTAACAAGGAATACACAGTTGAAATATCAGAGAACAGGCGATTCGATATAGCACAGCAACACACCGCACAACACATTCTCTCCCGAGCGTTCGAAAACTTGTTCAATCTCCAAACAGTTGGTTTTCATATGGGCGAGGAGATTAGTACTATAGATTTAAACACTCTTTCCATAGATTGGTCAATGGTGGAAAAAGCTGAGGATCTATCCAATGAGATTATATGGAAAGATTTAACAGTTGAGATAATATTTGAAGACTTTGAGAATCTTGAGAAATACGATTTGAGAAAAATAAGTGAAAAGATAAAAAAACTTGAAAAAGTGAGACTCGTGAAAATAGGAGATTTCGATGTAAATGCGTGCGGTGGATTTCACGTTGAAAGCACGGGACAGATTGGTCTTGTAAAAGTGATTCACTTTGAAAAGGTGAAGGGTAAATACACAAGGTTAGAATACATAGCGGGGAAGAGGATTTTGAATTACATTAGAACATTGGAAGGGCGTGAGAGAAAATTATTTGAGATAACCAAAGCAAGTAAGGATGATTTGATTACAAAGGTACAAAAACTGCTTGATAACTCGAAAGACCAAAAGAAGAAAATCACATATTTGGTTGAAGATTTGAAGAAAAAGGTCATATTGGAACTGGAAAATGATCCTATTGTTATAAATGACATTAAAGTGTACACCTATTCCAGCACAACAGAGCTCATAGAGGTTTTAGCCTCTATTTTTCAAAAGAAAGAAAAAAGCATCTTTCTGGGATTCGATCTCTTCAAAAACTTTGTGATCATAACTTGTAATAATGATGAACTTGGAGCAAACGATCTAATAAAAGAAATTCTCAAAAATTTTGAAGGGAAGGGTGGGGGATCAAAAAAAAGGGCGAATGTTGTTCTGCAGAAAAAATTGACGATCGAAGATATCGAAAAAATAGTAAACGACATTCTTGATTTCATAAAACAACAACACTTCTAAGAAGGTGAGTTTCTTGAAAATCCACAAAATTCCGAGCACAACGAAAATCCTTGATTTAGTTGCTATGCCAGTCTTTTTTGAAGGAGAGAATGATACAGGCATTTTAATGCTTCATGGTTTCACCGGGACTCCTTGCGAACTCTACCAACTCGGCGAGAAACTCAATAAAAGTGGATTCACAGTTTCTATCCCAAGACTTCCAGGCCACGGAACAAATGCGAAGGATTTTCTTCAAACTGGCTGGCGGGATTGGTTGCGAAGAGCCTTCGATTCTTATATTGAATTGAAGTATAGGTGTAAAATCGTTAACATAGTTGGACTCTCAATGGGGGCATTGCTTGGAATAATCATTGCTGCAAATTTTGAAGTTCCCAAGCTTGTTCTCGCTGCTCCAGCATTGAAAGTGAATGATCGGCGTTTGGGATTGACACCATTGTTTTCTTTCGCCGGTTATTTGCCCAAAAATTCCATCCTTCCAGAATATGAGTATGATGGATTGAACAAAATCGCTGATGAATATTGGAACAAGTTATGGATAAAGCCAGCAGCTGATTTCTATAAAATTCAAAGATTGGCTAAAAGGGAACTGAAAAAGATTGAATCTGAGATCTTCGCCATATTCTCTAAGAACGATAGAACAGTACCGATATCCACGAAAGAAATCTTGGAATCGAATATTCCCCAAGAAAGATTGAAAATCTTGATTTTGGAGAAAAGCTCACATGTTGTCACCAGCGATGTAGAAAAAGAGATAGTCGCTCAAAATATATTGAAATGGATGAATAGTTGACTGATATAATATACCCGAAGGACTTTAAAAGTTTGGATGTGATAAGCTTGCCAAGTGTGTTTCTTTTGTATGGTGAACCATTATCTGGAAAAACGACCAAATTGATGAATGTGATGGTTCAAAAACACAGAGTTGATCCATTTTCATATATTTTTGTGGGGCCTTCAGGATTCTACGTCAGAGAGTTCGCAGATAGATTTCTACAATTAGTTGGTAGCATTGTAAGAAAAAATTTCTACGCTGTGGATCAGTTTGCAGTTGAAATTTTCAAAGAGTTTGAGCCTCAGATGCTTCATATAAATGAAGAGTTCGAAAAGGTCTTATTATCGAGAATTTTGGAAAATATGGATCTGGACAGATCGATAAAAAGATCACCAGAATTCATCGATGATCTTTTGGAAGTAATCCGAGATGTCAAAGAAAAAGGTGAAGATTATTTCACTAAATTTCCAGACGATGATATATACTTGACCGTTTCTGAAGCCTACCTCAGATTGAAAGACACAATGAACGAAATGAAGCTTTTTGACTCATTCGATGCCTATAACTATCTATCCAACGTAGATATTTCATTCGGTTTCAAGGGAAAATATCTTTTCATGGATGGATTTTATGATTTCTCTCCTATAATGTCCAAAATGCTGAAGAACATTTTCAGTACCTTTGAAGAAATATACATAACATGTACGATCGATGAAAGAAAGATATTTGCTCAAACATCCACTATTTTGGAGTTCGTGGATAATCTTGGGAGCGATTTCACGGTTGTTAAGCAAAAAATAGAACGCGAGAGTTCAGAAATATCGAGTGTAACAGCAAAGAAAGTTAAATACTTCATGAAGATCTTCGGTGACTCCACGAATAAAAACAACATCGAACCAGATTTTGTTGGATTGGAAAGATATCCCAACAAGCACATTGAAGTTGAGAATCTCTGCAAAAAGGTAAAAATGATGCTCACAACCCATGAATACGAGCCTGGTGATATTGCAATAGTTTTAAACGACCTTCAAGGGTATAAAAGTCTCTTCACAAGAAAACTGGAGAATTACGGAATACCTTACAGAATCGAAGGTGACTTCAGACTCTCTGAGTCGTTCGTTGTAAACTTGCTTTTACTTCCTTTGGAAGTGGTTAGTAAAGGTTACCCACCTGAATTAATAATGTCCATGGTGGATTTTGGTTACTTCTCAGATATCGATCCTGTCGAATTTGAATCCATATTTCTGAAGGCAAGAGTCATAACCCTTCCAAGAAAACGTTTCAGAGCCAAAGATAGAAA
>DQYP01000028.1 GCA_011043375.1 Thermotogaceae bacterium
GAACGACAAAACAACAATATCATTCTGAACGAATGTGACGCATTTGTCATCCCGAATTCTTTCCCTTTGTCATCCTGAGCGTAAGCGAAGGATCTTTCGTCGCTAACGCTCCATCGGAATGACAAGGAAAACGTCATCTCGAACGTATGTAATGTATTTGTCATCCCGAACGTATGTGAGGAATCTTATTCCTAATTATTATTACTTTTTATACTTTTCAAAGACTTCATAATATTCATCTGCTATTTCTGATTTATCGAATATCATCACCACTACTAGTTAACACCATCAATACTCTGAATCGGATTAAAGTTTTTCTTATTTGGCTTTAAATCGAAATCCAAAAAGGTAAGAATACAAAGAAGTTATAAAAGATAAGCAAGAGGAATTTGATCTAATATAGCTAATAAGTTAAATTTCTATGATAATAGCATTTTCCATTGACTTTAGCAATATACCGATTTTGAAACATTTCGAACATGTAGTAAAATATAATTGATCAAGCTTTTTTCTAACAATTCAAATGGGATTTCTAAAGAAATCCTCCGAGCCAGATTACCTAAAGCCTTTATGGCAATGGTGTCTGGCCGATAGGGTGTATCTGGAAACGGATACGCCTCCCATCCTTGGAAAGGAGGAGAATTTGTGAAAAGATTTTTTGCTTTTGTATCGATCTTTTTACCATTTCTAATTTCCGTTCACTTTTCCGAGGTTTTAACCATCTTTCACGCAGGCTCCCTCACCAAACCTTTGAACGCCATTTCAAATTCCTTTAAGCAACTACACAGGAATTTCGAAATCAGGTTCGAATCTTCCGGAAGTCTCGTGGTGGTTAGAAAAATCACAGAACTTGGAAAGGTCCCTGATATCGCTTTTTTTGCGGATTACAGGATTTTCAACTTATTTCTCTACCCAAAATTTGCCGATTTTCAGGTCAGATTCGCATCGAATTCTATGGTACTCGCCTACACTGAGAATTCAAAGTACTCAAAAGAACTGAAAGATTCGAACTGGTACGAGATCATATTGCGACCAAATGTCAAATTTGGGTATTCCAATCCTGATTTAGATCCGTGTGGTTACAGGGCCCTCATGGTTTCAAAACTCGCCGAGAAATACTACGGTAAATCTGGCATTTTTGAAGGGGTAAGATCATCTCCGAATGCTGTGGTTTTGAAGAAATCAGTGGATTTGATATCTTATCTTCAACTTGGTGAGTTGGACTATGCATTTCTTTACAAATCTGAAGCTGTGAGCAGTGATTTGAAATTTCTGGAGTTTCCTCCAGAAATAAACTTGGGATCGGAAAAATTCGCTGAGAATTATAGAAATGCTGTTGTGAGAATAATTGGTAAGAGTGGAAAAAAAGTTGAATTGAAAGGAGAACCGATACTCTACAGTTTCACGGTACCAAAGGATGCAAAAAACAAAGATGGTGCAATCGAATTTTTGAGATTTTTGATAAGTGATTCAGGAAGAAAAATCTTCGAAAAGTACGGTTTTTCAATATTGGAAATTCCAATCGTGGATGTGCCTGAAAATCTTCCGCTGGGATTGAAGGAAGTGCTTAAATGAGTTTGATTGTCAAAAATCTTGAGGTAAAGGTAGATAGATTCCATCTAAAAGTGGATGAATTCGATGTGAAAAGGGGCGAGGAGGTTTTCATAACTGGAAAAACGGGTGCTGGAAAGACCGTGTTTATAGAAGCACTCGCGGGGTTTCACAAAATCAGTGGTGGAACCATCATGATCGATGGAAAAGACATAACTCATCTTCCTCCAGAGAAGAGGAAGATGGGTATAGTCTATCAAAACTTTCATCTTTTCCCCCATTTGAATGTCATGAAAAATATCCTCTTTGGAGTTAAAAATTACAGAGATTCAAAAAATTTCATAGATTTTCTCATAAGGGAATTTGGAATAGAACATATTTTGGAGAGAGATGTGAACTCCCTTTCGGGTGGTGAAAAGCAACGCGTAGCCATAGTAAGGGCACTTGCCATTAAGCCATTTGTGTTGATGTTAGATGAGCCGTTTTCGCATATAGACGAGAAGACAAAATGCAGAATATTGAATATCTTGAGACAACTGAAGGATGATCTTGGATTCTGCATGATACATGTAACACACGATTTCAGTGTACTGAATGGTGGGAAACATTTTGAGATGATCAATGGTAATTTGAGGTGTATTCAAAATGTTTAAGTTTCTGATAATACTGTTGGCTGTTGTTTTGATAATGCTATCCGTTTTTCCGCTTTTTTCAATAATATTCAAGACTAATCCGAGCATATTGTTTGAGACTCTAAAAGACAAGGAATTTCTAAATGCGATATATGTCACAGTCATGGCGGCTTTTTGTTCAACTTTGATTTCTATACTACTTGGTATACCTTTTTCTTATGTGATGGCACGTTATCACTTCCCATTAAAGGGATTAATAGAAGCCTTAGTGGATATTCCCCAGGCTCTTCCACACACAGTGGCTGGTATAGCATTGATAATGGTTGTTGGGAGAAACTTCATGATCGGACAAACCTTTTCAAAATTTGGTGTAGGTTTCGTAAATACATTTTTAGGTGTCATTCTTGCAATGTGGTATGTCAGTTTCAGTATATTTGTTAATGCGGTAAAGGAAGGTTTCAGAGGATTGGATGAAAGATATGAGAGAGTGGCACGCTCTTTGGGGTTGAGTTTTACCCAGACGTTTTTCAAGGTTTCGATACCAATGGTTAAACGTGAAATCGTATCTGGTGCGATTCAAATGTGGGCAAGGGCGATATCCGAATTTGGTGCAATTGCGATTTTGGCGTATTATCCAAAAACAGTCTCGATTTTAGCATACGATAGATTTCAAGGCTTTGGCCTCAGCAGTGCGCTTGGTGTTACTGCATTGGTGATTATTATATTCGGATCGTTGTTCACTGTATTGAGATTCATAGAAGATAGATGGAAAAGATCAGAAAGTAGATGAAAGAGGTAAGAAAATGAAGGACAAGTATGGCAGGAACATAATTTACTTAAGATGGTCCATAACTGAAAACTGTAATCTTCAATGTTATTACTGTACACTGAGGAACGAAAATAATTCAAGTGATTATCTGAGCCTTGAGGAGATCGATAGATTATCCAAAGTTTTCAAGGAGCTTGGTTTTGAACATATCCGTTTGACTGGTGGAGAGCCAACTGTGAGAGAAGATATAGTGAATATAGTCAAAATATTGAGTGGAAGATTTTCAACGGTTAGTATGACCACAAACGGAACCCTTCTTCTCGATCTTGCATCAAAATTAAAAAATGCAGGTCTTTCTGATGTAAATATTAGTTTAGACAGTCTAAAAGCGGAGAAGTTTTTGAAAATAACGGGAAAGAACCGATTGAAAGATGTGATCAACGGGATACAGGAGTCTAAAAGAGTTGGATTGAAGGTTAAACTCAACAC
>DQYP01000110.1 GCA_011043375.1 Thermotogaceae bacterium
ATATCTCGAACAATTGGTGTAACGATTTTGATTGTATCAATAATAAAGAGTGATGTTATGAGAATAAAGATTTCAAGACCATCCAGATGGGATAACAGGACTGTTTTGAATATATTTAAAATTGGTACTCCAACCGCGATAGAGAATTTCATGTTTTCATTGGGGGTATTGGTCTTTGCGAATATCCTCTTTATGGTTGGTCCACAGGCTTACGCTGCACATAGGGTAGGAATAAATATAGAATCTTTATCTTTCATGCCCGGATGGGGAATTTCAATCGCTATAACTGCCTTGGCAGGGAAATTCAACGGTGCGGCTCAGATAAAAAAGGTAATTGAGAGTGTTAGACAAGGGTGGTTGTTAGGATTACTGTTTCAAGTAAGTGTTGGTATATTCATGTTTCTTTTTCCAAGATATTTAATACTGATGTTCACAGATGATCCAGCCATAATGGCATATGCCTATTTGCCAGTGAGAATAATAGGTTTATTCCAAGTTTTCTTAGCAACTGATGCTGCTTTGACTGGTGGGTTAAGAGGAATTGGAGATACAAAATTTCCAATGTATGTTATGGCATTCTCCACTTGGTTAGTTAGAATACCAGTGGGATTCATAATGGTAAAATTTTTTAATTTGGGACTTCTTGGAGCTTGGATCGGTATGATGTCTGACATGGTAATAAGAGCAATTTCCAAATATGTAAGGTTCTCAAATGGAAAATGGGAAAGCACGGCATCGAAAACTAGATTAGCTGTCAATCAAACTGTGCTTTCCCAACATCAAGAGCTAACAACCGAAAAAATGGAAGTTAAAGATTAATCCCTAATCTCCAAATACCTCAATATTTTCGAACCCATTGAATTTCTCAGTTTCAAACAGTGGCAGTGAGTTTTTTGAAGCTTCTATTATTTTCATCAAATTGTTCATACCCCTATATTTGAGATGATCCTCCATCTTTTCTTGGTCCTCAACAAAATCTACACATTCTTTCCAAATGGCCCTACCCGCAAGAAAACCAGAAGCACCGTTTTCACAACAGAACTTCAAAGTTTTTGAAAACTCCTTAGCACTGACGCCGCCACTTAAAACAACCCATGGAATACCCTTCAGTGAATTCTTAAGCTCCACAAATAAATTTTCTGCCTCGTTTTCCGTGAATAAGGTACCTATTTCCTGATGATTTATAGGTGCTTCCAATTTAAAAAGATCGACTTTAAATTCCTGTTCACTAAAAATCCTAACCGCATCTAAGATGTTGGATGGAAGCTGCTTTTTATACTCCTCACTTTTTTTATCGTATTTGGGGTTGTAAGTTAGTATCTCCAATATGAAAGTGAGATCATTTTCAACGCATTCTTCACCCACTTTTCTAACAAGGTCTATTTGGTGATTTTTACATTCATCTGATGATTCTTTGTTCCAATAAACTAAAAACTTTATAGCATCAACATTCCATCTTTTAGCCTTGGTTATTATATCCTCTCTCAATAAATAGCTGTATCTATCTTCTCCCTGAGCTTCATAACCAGTTTTTTCTACAGACAATATTATTCCAGTGTTTCTTGGTATGTATTTCAATGTTTGAAACAAACCGTATTCAGGATCAACCAAAACAGCCGATACGTATGGTGCAAGAGATTTTATGATGGCTTTTTTTACTTTTGTCAAATCTTCATCTAAAACTTCACCTTTTACATTTTTTATCATTTTTTTCAGAGAGCCTCTTTGATCAAGAGCGAGCATCTTGAATCTTCCATTTTCATCACTTATTCTGATCAAACCCCTGAACTTTCCCGGTGTTATATTCATACACTCATTCTCCCCTTTGATTTAAATTAATCAAAATAGCTGAGATATTTTTTATGAGCTTCGAACAGCTCATCAACCATCTTGATTATTTCTTCGGGTTTCAAAACTGCTTTCGCCAATGGATCGAGTAATGCAGCATAATAAACATATTCCTTTCTTTTTTCCAATACAGCTCTAACTGTAAGATCTTGAACATTTATTTGGGTTCTATTGAGCCCAGCGAGTTGAGGTGGAAGCTCACCAACGTAAGTTGGTTGAATACCGTTTTTATCCACCATACATGGAACTTCAACACAGGCTCCATGCGGCAAATTAGTTATAAGACCTGTGTTTTCAACATTACCGTGAATACATCTTCTGTGGCCTGTTTCCATAGAATGGATTATTCCGGAGGCATATTCGTGGCTCTTTTTCAGCTCCCCAAGAGGTTCTTGTCCAAGAGCTATTCTTTTATTCTTTTGATATTCTTTATCTCCCTCGATACATCTTCTAACGTATTCCCTTATGGGTATATCTAATTCCTTAATTTTTTCTTCGTAAGGAATAAAATATGGAACATATTCCGCCATATGTTCAGATGATTCGGAAACGAAGTATCCAAATAGATCCATCATGGAAAATCTCACAGGATCTTTTTTGAATATCTCAGGATTTCTTCTTGCTTCTCTCAAAAGTGGATAAGCATCTTTTTTGTCAACTTCTAATTCTAAGAACCAACACATATGATTTATACCAGCCGCTCTGTACCTTAATTTTTCGTATGGAACACCTATGTAGTTTGCTATTTGACGTGCCGTTCCTTGAATACTGTGACAAAGTCCAACGACTTTAATGTTAGATGCTTTATACACGGCCCAAACATTCATTGCCATAGGGTTCGAATAGTTTATCATCAATGCTTTTGGACATAGTTCTTCCATATCTTGTGCCATATCTAAAAGAACAGGAATAGTTCTAAGCGCCCTGAATATTCCACCAATTCCATGAGTATCGGCGATGGTTTGCTTCAAGCCGTACTTCTCTGGGATATCAAAATCTATCAATGTAGCTTCAAACCCACCAACTTGTATGGTGTTTATAACATAATCTGCATCCTTCAATGCCTCTTTTCTATTCAAGGTTTTTCTTATAGTTGGCTTCACCTTTAAATCTTCAGCTATCTTTTTTACCAGGCCAAAAGCTGTGTTTAGACGATCCTCGTCTATATCCATTAAGTGAATCTCACTGTTTTGAAGCTCTGGAAACATCAAAATATCAGTTACCAAATTTTTCGTAAAAACGACACTTCCTGCACCAATTATGGCTATTTTAGGCATTTTATAATTCCCTCCCTTTTATTTTTAATCTATTATAACCACTTTAGAAAGATTTCTTGGTTTATCAACATCAACGCCCTTTAACTCTGCCAGTTTCAATCCCATAACATGTATTGGCAACACCCTTATAAAACTATCTATACCATCAAATGGCATCTCATAATCCAAATTTATATGATACTTACTCCCTGCTTTCTCTCCAATCGTTACAACTGTACCACCATATCCTTCAAGTTCTTTAACTAATTTCATTTCTTCTTCGTATCCCTCTTTAGTTAGATTGATTGTTATCAAACATTTTTCATCAAC
>DQYP01000032.1 GCA_011043375.1 Thermotogaceae bacterium
ATTTTGATTTTTTTATCTCGCTGATGATTGTTTTCCCTTTCTTTTCTTCCACAAGATCCAATTTGATATTGTCTATTGCAACATCCTTTTCTCCCCTATTTTCATATGAAGTTTCATGAAGAAGCCTTCCCAAAGCTAGGTTAGGATTGTCATTTTCGGGAAAGATTCTGTGAGCCACAAGCCAGGCTTCTCTGTGACAATTCGAATATGATAGTACAAGATAGCCAGTTATATCAATCAATAGAAATCACAACCAGCAGGGTGAAAACCCGTTTTTTTATCGTAATAACGTTCCAGCTCATCCTTCTGAACATAGCAAAATCCATTCAAAATTGGTGGGAGATCTGTTCTATCATCATGCTTTGGGCGATAGTTAATTATGTAAGGTGCTAGTTTTCTAACAATATCCTTCTTTTCTGCAAGGAATTTGAACTTGTCTTCTGAGCTGGTTGGCTTTTGAATTATTTCTGTATATTCTTGCCACGCTTTTTTCGCTTCATTGTCAAGCTCGATGAATATGGGATAAGTTTTACCACTATCATTTATCAGCTTGAAGTTCGCAATCTTAGAAAACTCAAGTTTATATATGTTTTCAAAAAGCTCTCTTGATTTTGTCTTAAATCCCATAGATTCATTGTCAATTTCATCAAAGTAATTTTCTATAAGCTCATAGAGTTCAGGTTCGTTGTAGGTGTTTTTGCTCATAGCTCTTTTAGATGCTGAAAGCAAAACGGGATCATAGATCATGCTAGGTGGACGGCCTCCGTTGAAGTCTGTCAGTTCGATTAGCTTTATTTTTCCTTTGGCTTTCTTATTTGATCTGTTAACCCTTCCTGCGACCTGAACAATGCTGTCCAGCGGACCCATATCGCGGATGCAGTAATCAAAATCGAGATCGACACCTGCTTCGACAAGCTGAGTCGTTACGAGGATGCAGAAGTCTTTTGCGTTTTTTATTTCTTCTATTCTCTTCCTCCTTTCTTTGGGAGGAACTCTCGTAGAAAGAAAATAGAGCCTTTCTTTATTTATATCGGGATAATTCAACAGTTCTTTGAAAGTTGCTTCTGCTGAATTTATTGTGTTCATTACAATCATCAGGGACTTTTTTTGCGATAAAATTTCTTCTATTGTTTCAGGTAAAAGCTCATCTTTGAAGTCTTCAAACGTCATTTCACCAACTCGATCTAGTTGAAACCTTTCCAGAGGAATCTCACCGTTATACAAAGCGCTCCCAGACAATCCAAAGCAACTCGGCATAGTAGCTGTGGAATAAACAAATTTCGTTCCACCATAATCTGAAAGCAGCTTCATCATCTTACCCGTGAGATCCCAATACTGGGGAGGTATTGCCTGAATCTCATCGAGTAATACTATGGATCCGGGTATTCTGAAAAATCTTGGATTTCTTTTGTTAGTGAAGATAGAATGGAAAAAGCTAACGAAAGTCGTTATTGTTAATTCACTGTTCCATGAATTTATGAGTAAATCCGCAAGATACTTCTCGTAGCTTTCGTCTTCATTATCTGTCTTAAAGTCAATATCAACAAGATGGTGCTGTTGTAATATCTGGCTGGAAGAGGGTTCTGGTGCGCCAGTTTCTAAAAAGAGCTGTCTGGCAACATCATAAGTTTGATCTATTATGCTTAGAAAAGGCAAACAGTAGATTATCCTTGGCGTGTAATTTTTATTTTTTAGTTTTTTCCGTAGCTTGAGCGCGAGGGAAAACAGTGTGAGCGTTTTCCCAATACCGGTTCTGCCCTTCAAAGACCCAATTGAGAAATCCAAGTTTTTAGTGGCTTCAAAGTAGAACTTATTCCTAAGCTTGTTCATAAAATCAGATCCGGGGGCATTGAAGCCATTTATTTCTCTGTATTTCTCGACAATATCGGAGGGCAGGTCTTCTCTTTTAGGCAGTGGTCGGCTTCTAAAGGCTGCATCTGTTTCATCTGCCCAACGAAGAAGGGATGATAAGTACATATACAATACGTATGGTCGGATGTCGTCTATTTCAAAGAAAAAATCCTCGTAATTATCTTGCCAGTCATTCGTAAAGTCTTCAAGATCAGAAATGTTGAGATCAGGCACAATTATTTTTGATGACAAGTCTTTGAGAAAGCTTCTATCTATATACCTAATCTGCCACTCTAGTAGTTCATATTCATTTTCGAAGCTACATCCAAATTCCGGATTTTCAGCCTTTCCATGATGCCTTTTTACAAGAGTGACCATTAAAGGTATAAGATATTGAAGCTCTTTTGGCATCTCCTCCGATAGGTATACTCCAATTGTAAAGGCACCTAAAGCCGCATGAGGAGTTTTATCCCTGTGAAATGGTTTATTTAGGATCTTCTTTTGAAACTCCGGAGTAGCCTTTCCAAGATCATGTAAGTATGCAATCGCTTTTACAAGAAAACTCAGAGTCTTGTGATCGACTCCGAGTAAATTATGAAAATCCATATAATTTTTTGCTCTTTCTACTTCAGAAGACATCAAACGATGAACACCTTCAAGGTGATCCATTAATAATCTGGGCTGTTCTCCCCCCCTTGCAGAATGTGAATAAATTTCAGACAAGCATTATCACCTCATTTAGTTCCTTTACTTTAATTAACATACTTTGTTCTGCGTTCTTCAGTAATGGTATTTTTTTGCAATTCTTTTCATAAACTACCTCTGAATATTGCTGAACCATTCTATCGTCATTCATTGTAATTGCATGAGTTTCCCTGAATAGATTTAAGCCGTTTTCAAATCTAACTTCCCCTTCATCAAACATATAGGCGACTGAATCTAAAAAGACTTCACTTTTAACTTCTTCCCCTTCAAACTCTCCTATATAGTTTATTGAAGCTATAAATTCAGATATACCTAGGTAAGGCGTGAAGAACGTTTCGTGATTTTCAAGTTTGCTTTTCAGATCAGACAATAACTTGTCATTTCCAGTAACATATATCCGGTATTTAGGCGAAACCACACATTCTACAGGTACCAGGATGCTGCCGCCATTTTTCGTGTGGAGGTATTTGAGATTGAAAGTAGTTTTTCTTATTGGATAAATAATTCTAATGCCTGTTCCCAATTTTCTTTTCTCAAAATAACCTGATTGTGTGCTTCTTCCAAAACCACCACTCTGAATCCCTAAGATATTGCCAAGCAAACCGATCACTGCTGTACGCGGAGGAACGGAATATGTCAATGACGATGTCGTAGTGTATGGTTTCCTAAAATGAGCATAATCGCTTGAAACATCAAAAACGAGGACTTTCATTAAGCCCTCACCTCACTCTGCCAGCGGCTTCATCTTACCATCAATTAAATTCTCAATTTTGAAGGGTTCACCATTTAAGGTTAGCTTGAGCCTTGGATCTATCCTATATCTAATTTCTTTGATCTTATCGTCATATTTTTCAAGTAACTCTCTCAACTCTAAAACC
>DQYP01000133.1 GCA_011043375.1 Thermotogaceae bacterium
CAGAATGAAAAACACCAAAACTTTGTTTTAGAGCGATACTAAATAACTAAAAAATCATTAATTCAAATGCAATATTTGTTTGTTGACTCAAATTGAGTGTTATGCTAACATACTCAGAAAAAGGGGGTGTTTTCGGTGCGGAAAGGTTTCACATTTTTGATAGTTTTCGCGTTGCTTGGATTAGTTTTTGGTCAAATTAGTGTACAAGAGGCAGCTCCTGTTATTCAGAAACTTGGAATTCTTACCAAGATTGACGATTCTCCGCTGAGCTACACCGAGTTCAAGGAAGCCATCGCAAAGGCTTTCCCAGGTAAAGAAAATCTGGTTAAAACAGGCGATGATCCCGTTTTAAGAAAGGATTTCATAATCACTCTGGTAAAGGTGCTTGGACTTGAGCAAGAAGCTTCGAAATTCACTGAAATATGTACCTTAGCTAACGATGAGGATTTGGTACCTAATGAGGCAATAGGAGCTTTCACACTGGCGTTTAGAAGCAATAGGCAACTGTTGGATTACAGGTATGGGCACAAGTTGGAACCATTTTCTCCAATAACAAGAGAAGAAGCTGCACGATCTTTTTACATGGCCCTTTATCCTCCAAAGCAAGGTGGAAGGATTGTAACGGCTGTTACAGCTGATCCAAAAGGGTTCAACACTTTGTTTACTTCCTCTGGTTTGACATGGACTATTTGCAATATCATAGGCGATGGGTACACCGGTACAGATGAAGATGGCTTTTATCATCCAAGAATGATCGAAAAGATCCCAAGCCTTGAAAATGGGCTAATCAAAATAAACGACGACGGAACAGCTTCAATAACATTCAAAATTAGAAAAGGAATGAAATGGCATGATGGCGCTCCTGTTACTGCGAGAGATGCGAAATTCCAGTGGGAAGTTATGACTTCAGATGCACCTGTCACGTCGAACTATTTTGAAAAAATGGTTCAAGGAGTCGACGTTTTAGATGATTACACTTTCACAATACACCTTTCACATCCTACTCCTGGAGCCGAGCTTGGTTCATCTGTGTACTCTTATTACTACGGATGGTTCCAGCTTCCTGAGCATCTTTTCAGGGCAGATTTTGAGGAAGCCAAGAAAACCGGAAATTGGGATGAATTTGTCAAAAAAGTTACCTCTAACCCTGTCATGACTGGACCATACAAGTTCAAAGAATATGTTGAAGGTCAATACATAGTCCTTGAGGCTTTCGATGATTACTACATGGGAAGACCGAACATAGATGAGATTGTAATGAGAATTGTACCTGACAGCTCAGTTATTTTTGCGATGACACTCAAAGGTGAGATAGACTTTGGAAGATACACCTTGGATTTAAAACAGAGTATGCAACTCGCAAACGAAAGGTCAGACATATTTAATGTGTATTTCACCCCAAATGTTGCGGAATGGACTTTGGATTTGAATTTCAGAAATCCAGATGACCTTTCACAGCCTCACCCGCTTTTTGCAGATGTTAGAGTCAGACAGGCAATAATGCACGCCATAGACAGAGAGCAGATTAACAACATCGTTTTCTTTGGAAAAGGTGAGATAGTCGATACTTGGATCACGCCAGTTCATATGATGAGAGACGCTCTTAAAAGTGACAAAATCAAGAGATACACTTATGATCCAAAGAAGTCTGAGGAATTGTTGAATCAAGCCGGCTGGAGAAAGAACAAGCAAGGCCTATTGGAGAAGGATGGGAAGATCTTTGAGTTCACTTTGATTGCAGGTGCTGGAAGTGAACAAGATGAATTAATGTGCCAGCTCATACAAGGTATGTTGAAAAAAATCGGTATCTCGGTAAAAATTGAATTGAAACCTGCAATAGTTATTTGGGATCAAGCTCCAATGGGCAAGTTTGACGCCTGGCTAACCGGTTGGGGTTATGGTGTGAGTGATGAGGCTCCAAATTACTGGGGTACAGACATGATCCCCTCGGAAGAAAATGGATGGGGAGGAACGAATTACACGGGATGGTCTAACAAAAAGAATGATGAAGTTCTTCAAAAGATGTCAACAGAAGTGGATTTCAAGAAACGTTTAGAGCTTTACGAAGAGCATTTTGCACTCTGGACAAATGACTTACCCGTTCTGCCACTTATTTCTGATCCGACGCCACACTTCGCTAAGAAATACATCAAAAGCTTCAGCTCAACGTACGACAGTGGTTTAGGTTGGATCATATACAACTGGTACATTGACGAAGAACAGCACTGACAACTTTAATTAATTGAACTGGGGCTGAAGTTCTGCCCCAGTTCTTCCATAGGAGGAATAGTTAATGAATTTTGAAGAATTGGTTGAATCTATTCCAAATTACAAGAGGTTCTTTAAAGTTGAGGAACTGAATCAACGTGCTGTAGAACTTGCCGAAAGATATCCGAAGATTGTCGAAATTGATGTCGCGGGCAAATCTCGTAAAGGTAGAGATATACTCGTCATGAAAATTGGAAGTGGTGAGAAAACAGCGCTTGCTTTCGGCTGTCCGCATCCAAATGAACCAATAGGTGCTATGATGCTCGATTGGCTTTCTGAAGAGCTTGCCAGGAATGATGAACTTAGGGAATCTCTTGGATATACCTGGTACATAGTGAAAAGTATTGATGTGGATGGAACAGTGCTAAACGAAGGCTGGTTCGACAATCCCCAATCCATTGCTTGCTATGCCGAGAATTTTTACAGACCAGCGAGTCACCAGCAAGTTGAATGGACTTTCCCCGTTCACTACAAAACTCTGCACTTTGATGCGCCTTTACCAGAAACACAAGTCTTAATGAAGTTGATTGAAGAAGAAAAACCCCAGTTCATGTACTCACTTCACAATGCTGGTTTTGGCGGTGTTTATTACTACATTACTGATGGGGAAAGGAAATTGTTTGAGAAATTTGAGCGAATACCACATATGTTCTCTGTACCGTTAGCTTTGGGTGAACCGGAAGTGCCGTACTTAGAAGAACTTTCAAAAGCTGTCTACAAACTCTCGCCAATCACAGACGAATATGATTATCTTGAGAAACATCTAAATGCGGACCCTGCCTCTGTTATCCAAGCGGGTGCATGTTCTGATGAATATGCTGCTCGAGTAGCAAATACCTTTTCATTGGTATGTGAGGTGCCGTACTACTACGATAGTAGAATAGAAGATCTTTCACCAGCGGACATCACACGTAAGGAAGCAAGGAGTATGAATTTGAGAGATTCTGAAGAGCATTTGCATTTCTTAGCAGAGAATTTCGACAAAGTGTGTGATTTGGTTGACGAGTCTTCTCCCTTCTACGAACCTATAAGTCAACAGGTTAGATTAGGTCCCAAGCATTTGGAAGCAGAGAAAAATTGGATAGAGACAGACACAACGTTGCTAAGGCCGGCTACTGTGGCAGAAGTTTTTGACAACACATTGGTTTCAAAGTTTTACAGGAC
>DQYP01000292.1 GCA_011043375.1 Thermotogaceae bacterium
GAGGAGCGTTCTCAGGTTTATAGCGTGTAGACTTATCATATTGCTCGATTTCGACAGCGAAATCTTCTAAATCTGCTAGATCATATAAAGCTTGAGGATTGAAATGAAGGATTTTAACAGTTCTTGGGGGATCGTATTTGTGATTCAACGTTCCAGGAAGTCTGAGGATTCTCGCTATATCCGAAGCGACGGCTCTATCACCATTGAATTCTTGAGCCAAACCTCGGTTGACTGCCACAACACGTTGGAAGTCCGTTTCGTACACAGGTTCCTTGAGAATCCAGTATCCATGAAGACCACCACCAGAGTCAATGATGATGGTGGGCGGTTTGAACCACGTTTTCAACTCTTCAATCTTCCTTCGCTTCTTTTCTGGATCTTTCTCGTCCACATCGATCCAACAGGCTTTGAGGTATAGAACATCTTCCTTCGTTTTTCCGCCAGCTCGCTTCCGAGCTCCAATCCCAAAATAAACGTCTGCAACTTGTTTTAGATCATCTAAAATTTGCAATTGGGCAGTGTTTTCGATAGAATCAATTGGGAAGAAATCTGAAATCCAACCCTTTTGATGGTGCTTTACTCTAAATTCAATAAAACCATCAGCGGGGAAAAGGAATTGAAGGAAAATTTTCACATCCATGGCTGGGGCTATTTTTTGGCCCTTTCTTTTTTCTGTCACGTTTTCACCTCCCATTACTTATTACGTGTTACCCACCCACAAGAAAGTTACTTTGAGATAACACCATGAAATTGAATTCAACCAGCGCATTGAACGTTGGATTTTTGGGATAGCCTAATTCTATGTAATCAAGCATCCTATTAAACAGTTCCCACAAATCCGTCGTTGAAAAATTATCATCCAAAAGGGATAAAAGTGTCATCAGCCAAACAGTTACGGGGATATCGTAAACAGAGGGTATATCTGGTGTGTTGGGGTCAATAAGTTTCTCTTTGATCCATGGAATCGGCTTTAAGAAATATGTGATTGGTAGGGTGAAATCCAACTGCTTAAGTTGATTTAGATCAATCACGTTGTCTTTCCAAATGTTTTCTTGTTTTTGAAGGAACATGTGCGCATCTGCGGTGTTGATAATCGCTCTTAACCATTTTGGTAATGTTTGGGAGATTTTTAAAATGTGTCCTTCTTTTTTGGAAAATGCTGTTATTAACATATGTATAACCTTATTCAATGTTTCCGACTTTGCGAAAACTCCCAGAGGAATGATCGTGGCATTAAGGATGTTCAAGCTTTTAGGAGCGAAGATGATATCGACAGTTTCCTGAAAAGTATAAACAATATATGGAATTCTGATCCGGTTGATAACTTCTTTATTGAAGATCTTTTTGAATTCTTGCCAAGGTGATATTTGGGTTCTCTCAAACTCTTTCAGCCACCAGCTAATCTCTACGCTGATTTCTTCTAATTTGGTTTTATGCTTCGAAAGCGTGACTGGGATAACGATTTTTTCAGTATCTGCGAAGAGATCCAGGACATACTCAAAAATGAACACTTCAAGCTTATCACGCTTCATCCTACTGATGGTATCTAATTGTTCTGAAAGTTCTTGGAGGTACTGTAATTCTTTGTAAAGCGTGATTTTTACAGAAGCAATTTCTGGATCTTCCAAATCCCACTGTGACCCATCAACATGCTTTGTGACTTCAACCGTTTCGAATAGACGCTCCAAAGAGATAGATAGAACTATAAGAACTTTCTCGTGCGCTGTTTTAAGCGCTTTTTTTACGCCGGGAATTGAAAGGTTATATCGTTTTGATAATTCATTGAGGGGCGTCCCCCTGTGGTAGTTGTATAGCAAAGATAATTGTCTCGCTGTTAATAATCCTCCATCCCAGAGATGTACACAAAAGTTGGCGAATCTGTCGAGAATTCGATTCAGCGTGTGCTCACACACACCACGAAAGACTTCTACATAATGTTCTCGTTCTTCTTTTGAATATCGCTTAGTTTTAACTGTTATAGCGAGCTCCATCGCCGTGGGGTGTTCTAGCTCATCATCAGTTTCGGCATAATGATATCCGTAACGTTTGAGGAGCTTGTAGTAAAATGATCTTCGGTTGAAAATGAAACCATCTTCAGTTTTTTTAAATGTTTTCCTTTCTCGCCAAGGAAGCAAAATTAGCTGTTTCTTTATGCTCTCTAAAGATGTTCCTGTTTGTTTTTTTCTCAGCGCGAGTTCCCAAAGATCTTGTTCGGCGTCTTCCAATGGGATGTTGAGATCTTCTGAAACTTTTTGAGCGACTTCGTTGATTATTTTCCCAAGCTTTTCAAAAAGATTGGAATTTTTCATTTTTTTCTCCTCCTTTTGCATGTAAAAAAGGGATGCCTGGTTTTCCCGGCATCCCCCAATTTTGATTTTTGAATCGTCCTGTGCTATTATTTTGTTGAAAGTTAATAGCCCGTGATACCTTAGCTGGGCTAGCGGGGGATGCCGGTGGAGGTTGCCCCCGCTATTTCGTCTTTATTTTACCAGTTCTCTCCTCATTTTTTACATTTGATGAGATTATTCTGTAGTTTTTTTCAAGCAGTTTGGTGTTGCCAAATGTGATGTTTTTTATTGTTTCGAAGTCACATCCCGTCTGTGATAAAATTTCAGTGATAAAAGTTAATCCCTTTCCTGCGGTAGTCCGCCCCCATCACTTTCTCGTGGTGGGGGTTCTGCTTTATCCCTGTTTCCTTAGCAGTTTCTTTATATCCTCCTCTCTGTAAAACACCTTCCTTGGAGAAATCTTGACTGGAACCAGAATCCCTTTCCTGCTCCAGCGGGTGAGCGTCGCAAGAGACACGTTCAGCAATTTCGCTGTCTCTTTCCGTGTGTAATATCTTTCACCGTCAATTTCAATCACCACTTTCAATACCTCCTTTCTATAATCCGTGGGGGGATCACCCCCACGGGATAGGATTCTTCTTGAACTCGTTATAGCCTTTCAACACTTCAAAAGCCCCTCTTTCACTTCCTGTCGTCATGGTGATTTCGAAATGATCTCGATTGTTTTCCTTCATCCACCTGTCCAGTCTCTCCATAGTGTCAACACCTGCGGTTTTGAGCTTTCTTATAAACCTCTCCTCCACACCAAATTTCTTCAAAGAATCAACAAACATCTCAATCCCTCCCCTGCGGTAGTCTTCGATTATATAGTATCATATAAAATCATAAGGAATCATAAAGAATCGTTTAAGGTTATGTAAAATCATAAAGGTAACAGGGGCGGAATCTGGAATCCGCTTGTAGAAAGTGTTTTCGCCTTACTTCCATTAACATATATTTATGGAAGTTGATCGTGGAGGAATTGATTTTTATTTTTTATGCCCTTGTGATGTATCATATAAACAATCACTGATTATAATCATCACCGTGGTGATTACCATGACTATAAGAGGATTAGCTCGTAAGTTCAA
>DQYP01000107.1 GCA_011043375.1 Thermotogaceae bacterium
CTATTTTCATATGAAGTTTCATGAAGAATCCTTCCAAGGGCAATAAACGTATTATCCTGTTCTGGAATTATTTTGTGAGCCATTAACCAAGCTTCACGTTTACAATTCGAAAAGGAAAGAACAAGGCTTCCATTAACTTCAATCACAATAAAAATTGTCTCCTTCTGGATTCAATCCTGTTTTCCTATCATAATACCTTTCGAGTTCATCAGATGATATATAACAAAACCCATTTTGGATATCAGGTAAGAAATAATTGTCAGCTCCAGGATAAGTATATATTTTCAAATTAACAACGTATGGAGCTAGTGCTCTAATGACTTGCTTCCTTCTAGCAAGATACTCATATTTTTTAGCTTCATCAACATTTTCAGAAAGAATCTTGCAATATTCATCCCAGACATTCTCAGCATTTTCATCAATCTCAAGAAAGACCGGGAGATTTAATGAACCTTTTATCTGTTCAATAAGACTAAACTCACTTATTTTATGAAAATCCAATTTTTTTAGAGCTTCAAGAAGATCAAGAGATTCATTTTCCAGCCCCTTTTTTTCAAGCTCACTAAAATATCTATCTGACAAAGCATATATCTCCGGTTCGTTCCAGTTTTGCTTATCCATGATCTGCTTTGTAGCCCAAATAATCGTGGAATCATATATCCAAGAAAAAGGCCTTTTCGAGTCTTCTTTTAGGAGTTCAACAATTACAAGTTTTCCTCTTGTTTTTTCCGAAGATCTATTAACTCTTCCAGCCACCTGAAGAATACTATCAAGAGGACCCAAATCTCTGATGCAATAATCAAAACTTAAATCCACACCTGCTTCAATCAATTGAGTTGTCACCAATATATAAAATCCTTTTTTCCCTTTTATCTCTTGAATAACTTTTTTTCTTACAGCATTTGGAATATTTGAAGATAGACAGTAAAGATTTTCTTCTTCCAGCTCTAATTCCTCTTTTAAACAATTAAAAAGGTCCTTACAACTTTTAATTGTATTCATGACGATCATCAATGATTTTTCTTCTTCTATTGCTTTTCGCAAATACTTTTTAAGAACACTTACTTTGAATTCCTCAATACTCATCTCTCCGAAATATTCTATATCATACCTATCAAGTTCATAATTGTCCTTAATTAGTTCTTTGGATGAAAGCAAGAAAGGTTGGGGAACTGTAGCGCTCGAGAAGATTATTGTGACACCGGCATATTTTGAAAGGTGATTGAGCACCTCACTTATAACTTTCCAATATTTTGGAGACACAGCCTGAATTTCATCCAGAATAATTATCGATCCAGGTATTCTGAAGAAACGAAGATTCCGTTTATCAGTTAAAATAGCATGGAACAGGCTCACAAACGTGGTCAAAGTTATTTCGCTATCCCACGAGTTTAATAATATATCAGCCATATATGATTTGTAATCTTCTATTTCACTATCTCTTCGACTGGTATAACTAAGATCTGTAAGGTGATGTTGTTGAATCAAAATATCTGAACTGGGCTCTATCCCCGACATCTCCAATACATCAGAGATTGTTTTATAGGTTTGATCTATAATGCTTAGAAAAGGCAAACAATAGGTTATTCTTGGTGTGTATCCTTCGATTTTTTTTACCTCTTCTCTTTTCTTTAATGCTAAAGACAATACAGAAAGAGTTTTACCGATTCCGGTTCTTCCTTTTATGGTTGCAATTTTAAAATCCAGATCACTTACGCTTTTTCTGTAGAATTTGTTTCTTATGAGATCCATTTTTGTCTTTGGATTGTTGAACCCTTTTTTCTCCCTATAAATATCAACTAAATTCGCAGCAAGTTCCTTACGAGTGAAATTATAGGCTCCCAAAAACGCAGCATCAGTTCTATCAGCCCAAGAAAGAAGTGAGAACAAATACATGAACAACATATAAGGTTTTATACCAGCTTCTTTGGCCTTTCGAAGACTTTTTTGCCATAAAATTATTCTGCGAGCCAAATGCATAACATTAAGATCAACTTCTTCACCAAGAATTCCTGATAACCATCTCATGTAGCTGATATCTAAGGCAGTAGTGATTTTCCTTATAACTTCTTGTTCATCGCAAATAGTTAATAAAGAAATCAATGGTTTTGCCTTTCCATGGTGATATCTAATAACGGCCATCCCGATGAGGATAGCCGCACCCTTCTTATCATCAATCTTTCCATCAAGAAAATTTCCGAGTGCAACTGAACCAAGAATTGCATGTTGTGATAGTTCCCTACTTACACTTTTCCCATTAAGTCTATCTTGGAAATATTTACTTGCTTTTCCAAGGTCATGTAAATACGCTATACTCTTAACTAATAAGTTCAGTTCGTGGTAGTTAATACCAAAAAAGTTCTCAAAATCAATGAATTTTTCTGTATTTCTGATCTCTTCTATCATGAGTCTGTACACGCCTTGTGAATGTTCAAAAAGCAAGCGATTCGGATGAGATTTTAAGCTGGTCATATTAACATCACTGTTTCCAATCGACCAGATATAGGTAGTTTTACAATGACACAGTCTGGGCCAAATTTCTCTACAGGTATTCCCTTGCCATCAACTTCATAAGCAATTTCAACATATCTCATCACATGTCTGCGTTCGTTCATTGAAAGTGCGTGGGTCTCTCTAAAAATTTTTAAACCGGGTTCCAATACAAGCCTTGTTTCTTTTGACAAGTAAACGATGGAATTAACCTTAGTTTTACCTGAAACAATTGCTGACTCATAAAAACCAACATAATTTATCGCAGCGATGAATTCACTTATTCCAAGATACGGAGTATAGTAGTACTCTTTGTTCTTAATCATATCATCCAGTTTTTCTAAAAGCTTTTCATCTCCAGATACATAAATTCTATAAACAGGTTCCTTTATCATCTCAACTGGTACCTGGATATGAAGAACCTTTTTAGTTGCAATATCTGACTTTGTGTAAGAGTAATTCATATTGAATCTAACTTTTTTGATTGGATTCAATATCCTGATACTCGTTTTTAAGCCAACATCCTCAAGAGACTTAAAGTGATTGCTCCGTCCAAAACCACCACTATCAATACCAAGAATAGCTCCTATAAGTCCAAATATAGCTGTTCTTGGTGGAATAGCATAAGTTAATGATGATGTAGTGGAATATGGTTGTCGAAAATGGGCATAATCGCTTGAAACATCAAAAACGAGGACTTTCATTAAGCCCTCACCTCACTCTGCCAGCGGCTTCATCTTACCATCGATTAAATTCTCAATTTTGAAGGGTTCACCATTTAAGGTTAGCTTGAGCCTTGGATCTATCCTATATCTAATTTCTTTGATCTTATC
>DQYP01000156.1 GCA_011043375.1 Thermotogaceae bacterium
AACTAGTAGTGATGATGATATACGATAAATCAGAAATAGCAGATAAATGTTATTGAAGTTTTTGAAAAGTCTAAGAAGTACCAGTAATTAGGAATAAGATCCCTCACATACGTTCGGGATGACATTTTTGTTTCTGTCATTCCGGGGATATTTCCCTTGTTTTTGTCATTCCGAGGAACGATAGTGACGAGGAATCTTATTCTAACAAGCAATAAGTTTTTTATATCAATACTCTTAGTTAACAGAATCAAGGTGTTGTGGGGGGTATCCCCTATTTAAGGAATAATAAGGTTTTTGATAGATTTCAATACTTTTAGTTAACAGAATCTGAGTTTTAAGAAGATGGATGGTGATGATAGTTGGGGAGTTGAAGAAAGGGAAATACAGAGACTATCTGAGAGGAGAAGATTTGTTTGTGCATATAGCGGTGAGGGGAGAAGAAGAGAGATATGTAATAGCATACAGTCCAGAGTTGATGAACAGGAACACATTTCACATAGCATTGTACATGAAGAGGATGCAATGCGAGCAGATGCACAGGGAGATAAAGAACAGACTGAACTTTTGAAATTGAACAAGAAATACTCCAAGAGGCCGAATGAAGAAGAATTTCTGAATAGGTGTTTGGTGGTAAATTTTATATAGTAGGCATATTTTTGTGGAAGGTATTCATTGAAGGGATATTAATACTCGAAGGTGAGTTTGATTTCGTGTCTAAAGCAATCAAATCTTTTATCCTTTCTTTTTCAAGATTAGTAAGAAAATGATTACAGATCAGCTATGTTCACTTTGACATCTAAAAATTTTGGATGTTATAATCTAACTCGAATGCCTATCCCAGCTTATCAGCAAAGAAGAAATCCAAAAGGAGGAAATGGAGTTGATCGCAAGGGTCTGGGATCAGTTCGAAAAACTCAAGTTATCTTTCTTCAAATGGAGAATGGTTACCTCGATTATCAATAAATTCCTCTTAGCTATCGCTTTCGCTGCTTTAACCGGGTTATTGGCTCAAGCAAAAATATATCTTCCGTGGACGCCTGTACCAATAACAGGACAAACCATGGCGGTTCTAATGAGTGGGGTCATTTTAGGAAGTGTTTGGGGCGGAATAAGTCAGATAATATATGTTTCACTTGGAGTCTTGGGAGTACCTTGGTTTGCATCCGGAAAATTCGGATTGAGTGCGCTGGTTGGACCAACGGGGGGATATTTAGTGGGATTCGTGGTAGCCTCGTTTTTTATGGGTCACGTTATTGACAAACATTTGCTCAAGAAATCTTCAGGAAACTTCTGGAAGATAATTGGGTTTTTGTTATTCGCAAACTTTGCTATAATATACGGCTTTGGTTTGACAGGATTGGGAAGTTGGATGAGCTTAGCAAAAGGTAGCTCTGTTTCATTTTGGGGGCTTCTCAAAATGGGGCTTTTACCCTTTATCGTTGGTGATTTATTGAAACTCGGTTTCGTTTCAATGGTTACGTTGATCTCGTTGCCACATACAAATGATTAATCTTGAAAATCTAAAAAGCAAAATATATAATGGTATACACGTAAATATATAAATAGCGGCGGCTAAAGTTATAGCCGCCGTTATTAGTATTAGAAATTAGTAAAGGTTCAATATTTCTATTAAAAGGGGTGATTTGTATAAAAGTAGGTTTAGTTCAATTTAGGCCTGAGCTTTTCCAAGTTAAAAGAAATGTGGAACGTGCTTTACAATTGATAGAAAATAAGAAGGCGAGGCTTTTTGTTTTTCCAGAGCTCAGCTTCACAGGATACACTTTCAAGACAAAAAAGGAAGTTGAAGAAGTCTCAGAAATAGTTTCTGATAAAAATGACTGTGGCTATTCAATCCAAGTATTCAGGGATTTTGCGATGAAAAATCAAACAAATGTGGTGTTTGGTTTTGTAGAAAAAGACGGTGAAAAGTTTTATAATTCTTCAATTTTAATAAAACACGATGGTAGGTACAAAGTATATAGAAAAATGCACCTTTTTTACGAAGAAAAACTCTTTTTCGAGCCAGGTAACACCGGTTTTTGGGTTGATGAAATAGAAGGTGTTAAGCTTGGTTTAGCGATATGCTTTGATTGGATCTTTCCTGAATCTTTTAGAACACTTGCTTTGAAAGGGGCACAAATAATAGCCCATAGTACCAATTTAGTTATGCCTTACTGCCAAGAAGCAAATAAAATAAGATCCTTGGAGAACAGAATATTCATAATTACTGCAAATCGTTGGGGAGAAGAAAAGAATGGACAGAAAATTAATAAATTCACTGGCATGAGTCAAATAACTAATCCACAAGGAGAGGTTATAGTGAGATTCCCAAAACGAGGCGATCTTGTGGAAATAGTGGATGTTGATCCAAGCGAAGCCTTGAAAAAGAGTATAAATGATTACAATGATCTTTTCGAGGATAGAAGAGTGGATTTTTATTGCTGTTAGGATGATATAATGACTTTAATGCATGAATAAATATATATTTGAAGGAGTATGGTACGAATATGCTTTGGGGGATAGTAATGATTGCAGTAGGGGCATTTTTATCGATTAGTGGTTTTCTTAAAAGTGAATTTGTTATTTATAAAGTTTTAGCTGCACGGTCAAAAATATTATGGGGTGAAAATGTTCACATTTTTTATGCAGTTGTTGGAATTTTGGTAGCCATCGTAGGAATTTTGTTTGCTGTCGATGTTTTCAAGTGACATCCGGCCGTTGCAAAGGGTATTAACCACGATCTTTGGATATATAATTCAATATCATCATATAATTCAATATCATCGTCTGCTACCCAACTTCAACGGTTGACCTCCTTTCTGCATCAAAATGCGAGGTTTTAGACGTTAAAAATCCCTATAAGTGAAGTGTTGATTTAATAAGGCAAGTGTTTCATTTTGTTGACAAACTAGTATCTTTATGATATCATAATTTTAGGTCAATTAAGGTATGTAACCTTAAATTATATGTAATATCAGTAAAAATATTTAGCAACATTACGAATGAGGAGTTAATCTGTTTTTCAGATAGTGTTAACTAGTAGTGATGATGATATACGATAAATCAGAAATAGCAGATAAATGTTATTGAAGTCTTTGAAAAGTCTAAGAAGTACCAGTAATTAGGAATAAGATCCCTCACGTTCGTTCGGGATGACAAATAAGGAAAATGTTCGGAATGACACGGTACATCGCATGAACTTCGGATGACATTTTTCTTGGCACCTCGAAGGAGCGAAGCAACAAAAGATCCTTCGCTTACGTTCAGGATGACAAAGGGAAAGAGTTCGGGATGACATTTTTTGTTTTTGTCATTCCAAT
>DQYP01000011.1 GCA_011043375.1 Thermotogaceae bacterium
CGTATGTGAGGGATCTTATTCCTAATTACTGGTACTTTTTATACTTTTCAAAGACTTCAATAATATTTATCTGCTTATCTTGCTTCATTGAATATCATCATCACTACTAGTTAACACTATCTAAAGTTATAGAAATACTCTTGATATTTCTCTTCAAAGTAACTCTTTTATTAAAGAACAACCTAATTCATTTTTAATTCTCTTTGAAATGCTTTCCAATGAATTCAAACATCCAAAATGTGTTTTCTCACTTTCAGAAAATTCTCATATTTTTCAAAATATTCGTCTTTTTTGTGAGCCACCCTTGTTTTTACAATCCTTTTGCCGACTATTTCATTAAAGTTTTTGAAAGCTTCATTTACTTTTCCAGCCATCAATGCTGCTCCAAAACTTGATGGATCGAAATTTTCATCCAATAGTTTTATATTGGCGTTCATGAGATTCAAAAGAGTATCTATAATGATAGGATTTTTCGAAACTCCCCCAAGAATAACCACTTCAGGATCGTCGAGTGACAGTACTTCTTCAACACATTTCCAAGCATCATAAACACAAAAAGTGATTCCTTCGAGTATGGCACGCGCCATATCAGCACGAGAATTACCAGACTTCAATCCAAAGATACCACACGTTATATTCTCTTTCATTACAGGCGTTCTTTCGGGTGTTATATATGGTAGAAACACCACACCATTGGCTCCCACTGGACTCTTGAATGCTTCGTTTGTTAACTCATCCATATCCTTGAATCCGAATCTCTCAACCGCCCATTCTAATGCAAGGCCTGCATTTTGAACCGCTCCCATTATGTGAAGGCCTTCAACATGCCTGAAATTATGGATTCTTGAATCAATGATCATTTCTGCTACAGGGACTACTATTTGACTTCCAGTGCTTATTGAGAACATGACATCTTTGGGCCTGGTAACTCCAACACCAAAGGCTGCAGCTTCTTGATCACCTGCACCGTAGACAACTGGAATACCAGCTCTAAGTCCTAAGTAATTTGCTACATTTTCTCTCAAATATCCCCTGATCTCTAAAGATCCGTGGATCTCAGGAAAAATCTCTTTTGGGATATTCAGATCTTCGAGTAAACTCCAGTACCATTCTCTCTTTTGAATATCTAACATCAACGTTGCGGATGCATCTGTAAAATCGGTGTTGAAATTCCCTGTCAACCATCCACCAACGAAATCCTTTGAGAGACAGAATTTGTATGTATTCCTTATTGATTGTGGTTCGTTTTTCAAAAGATACATCAATTTTATAAGTGTAAAAGCATTAGAAGGCAAACTTCCACAATGTCTTAAGATACTCTCAGAATAGCTCGATGATAAAAATTCGACTTCCTCATAACCTCTTGCATCGGCCCAAAGTATTGCCCTTCTAACGGGCTGAAAATCTCGATCCAAAAGTATTAACGTATGCATCTGACCGGATAGACCAATTGCTTCGATGCTTTTCAAATCGTACTTTTTGAGTAGTTTCTTTATTCCATTAATCCACTTCAGGGGATCTATTTCAGCCTCCCCATTTCTTCCAAATGATGGTACCAATTTTTCAGAATCTTCGATTAAAATCTTTCCAGTAGTGTCCACAACATTCATCTTCAGTCTTGTTGTTCCAATATCTATTCCCAAATACATAACAACACCATCCTTTGATCATCCAGAAGTTAAATTTCCATATTTATTATCACAATCATTGATAAAACCTTTTCTTTTATTGTACAATTTGTTGTAATCTTTTTACAAACCAAATAATTTGATTGATCTTTTTAATTAAATCTTTCTTGTGATAAATATTTTATCATTTAAATTCAAAAAGGTTGTGATATACGATGAGAAGTATAACTGCCTCTGTATTACTTTCTTTATTGATGTTAGGACTTGGTTTCTCTATTTACATCAAAATACCTATTTTTGATCGAAGAAACGGTGTTTATGATTATTACAGCAGCGCTAATGGCAAGGGTGAAGTAACCATTGTCTTCACAGATGAGGATCATCCAAACAAGTTTGTCGATATAATGCACGATATTTGCAGATTCTTCAAATGGGGAAGAATATACGATATAGAATCGTTCATCATTTCAGGCGATAAATTCATCTTTAGGGACACTTTTTGTAATAGCGAAAGCTTTTTTCAGACTCTAAACTTACATGGAAGTAAAGAAATCAGTGTTGAAAAATTTGAAAAAATAAACGATGAGCCTGTAGTTTACGTTAGTACATGGAACCATATGTTTTCCAATGAGCCTTTGAAAGGAATCGATTATCTCTCTGTTCATATCAAAAAATTCAAAAATGGTTCTCGAAAGGATGTGGAAAAGATACACAGTTGGAGGAAAAATCCTAGACTCTTAACGACATTAATAATATCACTTATGATCCTCCCTTTTTCAATTTTTACCATTGTTCTAGGGAAGAAACGATTGTTTTTCAAGGTATTGACTATGGACCTTATCTTGTTCTTAGCGTTTTTGAATTTGAATGGGATGGATCTTCTCATATTCACTGGCTTGATTTTTGGATTGGTGGGAGATATTCTCCTCGAATTGGAAAATAAATTCTTGCTTGGAATGTTATCATTCCTTGTTGGCCATGTTTTTTACATATTGGGATTCGGATTGCTCTTGGGAGTACCAAATATTACCATTTTCCTCCTGTGTCTTGGCATTGTTTTCTTATTGTTTTTCATCTTCCTGTTTAAAAATCTCCAGCGCAGTATTAGATCTCAGATGATACTCTATACCTTTGCTATAACCTTGATGCTCAGTTTCTCATTTTCCAGTCTCTCTCTCAATATTCCGTATTTCAGGGTCCTTCTACCATTCGGTGCCTCTCTTTTTATCCTCTCGGATTTCATTTTAGCTTTTGATAGATTTGTGAAAAACCTTAAATATAGAGATTTCATGGTACTTTTCCCGTATTTTCTGGCCCAATTGATGATTGCTTTAACAACAGTATTTGTATGATATGATTTATGATAGTGTTAATTAGTAGTGATGATGATATTCAATGAATCAAAAATAGTAGGTAAATATTATTGAAGTCTTTGAAAAGTCTAAGAAGTAGTAGCAATTGAGGATAAAAGATCCCTCACATTCGTTCGGGATGACACAATACATCACATTCGTTCGGGATGACATTTTCCTTGTCATTCCGAAGGAGCGTTAGCGACGAAAGATCCTTCGCTTACGCTCAGGATGACAAAGTTTTTGTCATTCCAATAATGCTTTTCTTGTTTTTGTCGTTCCGATGATATTTTTCTTGTTTTTATCATTCCGGGGATATCTCTTTTGTTTTTATC
>DQYP01000130.1 GCA_011043375.1 Thermotogaceae bacterium
ATCAATATTCTTAGCTAACAGAATCAAGGTGTTGTAGGAGGGGTGTCCTCTATTTAAAATGAGGTTTAGGTTGCTTGTAAATTAGTTTTTACATTAGACGGAAGGATAGAATATCATCTCTTCGAGTTTTTTCATCCATCCTTTTCTTCACTGACTCGAAGGAGATTTAAATAGAGGAAAATTTTTACATATAGAACCCTTGTTTAAAATATTTAAACTTGGGTTGACTTTTTTTACATATATAATATAATTTTTGAAGGAGAAAATAATATAAACTGATTTTACAATTAAAATTTTGAATGCGGGGTGAAAAAATATTATGACCAAACCACAAAAGCAGAACTTTTGGCTCTACGCTATTGGAAGATTGGTATCACTCATAGGAAGCGGTGTCCAAGCCGTTGCATTGCCTCTTTACATACTTGACAAAACTGGCTCTGGAACTATGATGGGTGTCTTCACCATGGTAAGTATGATTCCAGCACTTCTCATGACTCCAATTTCCGGTGTTATTGGTGACAGGTGGAATAGAAAAAAGATCATGGTTAATATGGACTATGCTCGGGGGTTTTTAATAATGATATTAGCGGGGTTCGCATTTTCAAATAAGCTGAATATACCAATATTATTTACTTTACAGATATTCATATCTCTTATGGATTCAGTATTTGGCTCAGCAACCGCCGCGATGATGCCTGATCTTTTAACTACAGAAAAGTTGACATGGGGTAACTCGGTTATGGCAACCGTTCGGAGTATCTCAGGAATAATTGGCCCTGCTCTTGGTGGAATCATATATGGGACCCTTGGAATAGAGTGGGTGTTTGCTATAAATGCAATATCTTTCATATTATCAGCATTCAGCGAGATGTTCATAGTGTATGTTGTTCCTCACAATCGAGAAAAGAAAATCAACTTTAAAATTTTTGTGAAAGATACCAAAGAAGGATTGAGTTTTTTGTGGACTAAAAAAATTATTTTATCACTCGTGATATTATTTATGATTCTGAATTTTTTTGGAAATCCTATATTCATTGTAGCATTGCCCTATATTTTTAGAGAAGTGATAGGTTTCAGTGCTCAACAGTTCGGTTATGCTCAAACCTTTTGGACTGTTGGTACGTTGCTTGGAAGTATAATAGTCGGGACTTTTTTGGTAAAAGCGTCACTTAGTAAGCTCTTTAAGGTGGGATTACTAACGATGAGCTATTTGATGGTGATTAATACAATAGAGTTTTTCCCATTCGTTCAAAACTATTTTAACGGTCCAACATGGAACTATTTTATCTTGATAGCTTCATCACTTTTAGTCATAGGAGTTTTCAATATGATACTCAACATACCGATAGACACTTATTTGCAAAAAATGACTCCTTCGGATATAAGATCAAGGGTCTTCTCTGTTTTAGGATTGCTTTCGCAGCTTGCTGTACCGGTGGGATCGCTCATATATGGATTTCTCTTGGATAGATTTCCAGCGCATTTAATACTGTTAGTAGTGTCAATAATGCTCGTTGGAATCTCAACGTTCTACGTACTTACGGGTCCAAAAGAAATATTGAGGGAAAGCTAATAAGACTTATTCACCACAGGGGAAGCAGATCCAAAGACTTACAAATAAAATCTTCCAAGGGTAAAACAAAATCAACCCCTTGGAAGACACCCCCGCGGTTTGGGTAGATTATACTCAAAACAGAGAATTTTGTCAATTTTTGGGGTATAATTTTTAGGGTCCCATAAAATCTAAGCCAAGGAGGTATGATAAATGAGGATTGGAAGTTCATCTTATTCATTCAAAAGGTTGGATTTTGATAATCCAGATGAAAAGTTGTTAAAACTCACCGATATTTTTCCGTTAGCCTATCAATATGGGTTGGCAGGTTTAGAACTTCTTGCAATTCAGTTTGAATCCACAGATGATGAATACATTTATAAATTGAAACGTTTAGCAATTGAAAATTCTCTCGATATTTACGCCATCTCGGTTCACAACAATTTTGTGGTACCTGACGAGAATAAAAGAGCTGAAGAAATCGAAAAAGTGAAAAATTGGATAAAGATAGCTGCTAAACTTGGAGCAACTGTAGTTAGAGTATTTGGTGGAAGATGGGGAACCATAACTGATTTCAAAGAACTAATGGCTCGTGAAGGTAAAGAACCACCTCTTGAGGGTTACACCTATGAACAAGGTATAGATTGGAATGTTAGAGCTTTCAAAGAGTGTTTGAAAACTGCCAAGGAATATGGAGTAATACTTGCCATAGAAAATCATTGGGGATTAACGTATTCTGCAGAGGGTGTTCTCCAAATCTTGAATGGTGTCAATGATGATTGGTTTAAAGTAATACTTGATTGTGGGAATTTCAGAGAAAATACCTACGAACAACTCGAATCTTTGATGCCTTACACAATTATGGTACATGCAAAAACTTATTTCGGTGGCGGAATATTCTATGATTATAATTTGAATCCTGATTATGTTAGAATAATAAAAGCTCTGAAAAAGCATAATTTCAAAGGATATCTTTCCATAGAGTTTGAAGGAAAAGCTCCTTACGAAGAGGGAATATTGGCAAGTATTCAATTGTTAAAAAACGCCATTTTGATGAGCTAACAGAGATTTGAGGAGGTTATCTTGGTGGAAATATATAAATTAACTGTCGAGGAATTAATAAGTTCTCTGAAAAGCGGTAAATTGAAGGATGAAGAGATTATAAATGTTTTTAAAGATAGAATAAGTAAGATAGATGAACATGTTAAAGCTTTTATATCTGTATTGAATGAACTCGATATACAAAAAGCCCATGGAAGTTTGGCTGGTATTCCGTATGCTTTGAAAGACAACATTCTCGCGAGGAATACCAAAACAACATGCGCATCGAGAATACTGGAGAATTACATATCCACTTACGATGCCACCGTTACACAAAAACTCAGGGAAAATGGTGCCATACTTTTGGGCAAAACCAATCTCGATGAATTCGCCATGGGTTCAAGCACGGAGAATTCCGCATTTTTCACTACGAGAAATCCTTGGGATCTCTCAAGAATGCCCGGTGGCAGCAGTGGGGGTTCCGCTGCCGCCGTTGCCTGTAGAGAGGTTCCATTTGCTCTTGGAAGTGATACTGGTGGATCCGTGAGATTGCCGGCAGCTTTTTGTGGTGTTATTGGTTTTAAACCTTCTTATGGTTTAGTTTCGAGATACGGACTTGTTGCGTTTGGTTCTTCACTGGATCAGATAGGTCCGATAACTCATTCTGTCAGAGATGCTGCACTGATAACACAGG
>DQYP01000037.1 GCA_011043375.1 Thermotogaceae bacterium
ACTTCTCTTGAGTCTTCTACTGCCGAACACAGGAAATCTATATGGTTGCAGGGTACTTATGGGACTGGGAAAAGTCACGCAGTAGCAGTGGTTAAACATCTGTTATGGGATGATTTTGAAAATGTAGAGGATTTTATAGATGGATTTACTAACACTCAAATCAGAGAGAGAATTCGGAATTTTAGAAAGGGGTATAGAGTTTTTCCTGTGGTTTTAAAGGGAGCATCTATTGTAACAGATAATAGAACATTTGCTCTTGTTGTGGAAAGAGCAGTGAAAGAAGCATTGAAACAAAATAATATATCGATCTCCACGCAGGGCGATTTTGAAAAAATGGTTTACCAAGTGAGAGATAATCCAGCCGGTATCAACTGGAATGCTATTATCCAAAGCAATCAAAAACTTGGGATGTTCGTGAACGACCGCGAGGAGTTACTAAACAGACTGGAACGTCAGGATATAAAGATACTGCTAAAACTTGAGGATATCCTCTCTTCGGACATGAGAATTCACTTTGCGCTCACCAGTGTAAGTAAATGGTTAAGTGATGTTGCTAAAGAATTAAAAGAGAAGAATATAGCAGATTACATGATGCTTTATTGGGACGAGTTCACTACCGTTTTAGAATTACAAAAAACGAGTGCTCTTTTAAATGAATTGCAAGGTACTGCAGAACTTTCTGCGAATAACGATGTATTTTTATTCGTAGTAAGTCATAGGAGACCACATCAAACGAGTTTAACAGAAAATGACAAAAAGAAGATTCTTGATAGGTTTCAGACCCTCGACTATTCAATGGAACCCATCACTACGTACCACATTATTCAAACGGCAATCAAAAAGAAAAATGAAGTTAAGTGGGAAGAAATAAAAAACGAGTGTTTAGAGAAAAATCCAGATATAGGACCTCTTATAAATAGAGTAATCGGGAATGAAGGCACAACTGTTAAAAACGCTATCAAGAATCTATTTCCCATCCATCCATACACCGCATATTTAGCCACATTCATCGCAAGAGAGATGGGTTCAACTGAAAGGAGTATATTTAACTTTCTCTATGACAAAGAAAAAGGCTTTTTAAAATTTATAGAAGAGCATCCTACAGAAGCAGGGGAGTTCTACCTTACTGCTGATTGTTTGTGGGACTTCTTTGTAGAAGGCTTCGAAAGAGATAATTATGAAAAACTCGGATCGATTTTGGATAAGCATAAACTTTACGTGCCTAAATTAGAAGCTGATGCTAAAAATCACCATGTCAGTGTATTTAAAGGAATATTGCTCCTGAACAGTCTTCATCATGTAGTAAAGGTTAGCGAAACTGATAGTGGGCTTGTATCTCCATCCATTGACAATATTCGTTCTATGTTTTTGGGGACGCATCATGAGGAGTATGTTGACGAAGTGTTAGAGTTCATAGATTCAAAAGAAATAATTTCGAAGACACCAGATGATCTATTTTTAGTAGCCACTTCAACATTGCCCCCAAAAGAGGTTGAGGATGAGAAAGAAAAACAACAAAGAGAATATGCAGATATAACCAAAATTTTGAGTACAGGACAGAGGAAACTTTTGAGTACCGGACAGAAGAAACAAGTAGAGAGTGAGTGTATATTCACGAGTTCGGTTTTAAGGGAAACGGATGTTAAATTATTTTGGGCTGGTATTAACAAGCATACAGTAAGAACCAAACTGAATACCTCGTTTAGAGAAGGTCATTCCTTGAATATTAGTGTATTTATAGGGCGGACCGATCAGGAAATTTTAAACATAAAAAACATATTAAATTCCATAGCTGATGAAAACGAATTCAAAAACATCGTTTTTGTGGTCGTTGAGGATTTTTTGACTGAAGATGTCTTTGATAAATTTATTGAATATAAAGCAAGGGCTGTGGTATCAGAACGACATAACTTCAAGGACGATAAATTTACCAACGACACCTATGCTGAGAAAGTTATTGATGAGTGGATATATAAAATAAAATCAGGATATGTAGAGTGGTATTTAGAAAACGAAAACGGAAAGGAATTGGCTTCGAGATTTGGGGACCTCCTTAATAGCGAGATTTCAGGCAGAGTATTTAGATTTGGATTGGAAACACTTGATCAATTGAGGTGGAATGCTAACATTTGGAAATCTACGAAGTCAAAAACTTCTATTGAGAAGTTCTTGTTTGCAAATTCAAGACAATATGTTGAAAATGAGACATCAACGGGGGTAGGAAAGAATCTTAGGGCAATTATAAAAAATAATAGGGGGGGAGAATATACAGTCAGTGAAAGTTTAGAAATTAAAACCGATGCAGATGAAAATCACCCAATTGTTAAAATGTCTGCTGAGATTGGGAGAAAGATAGAAAATAGTAAAAATGAAGGAACTTTTCATCTTGGGGAAGCATTAAAATTCTTATCAAAACCACCGTATGGGCTTTATACCAACAGGGTTAATATGGCTGCGATGGGATTTTTAATGAGACCATTTATTGGGAGATTATATGAAGCAGGGACGGGGAAACCTTTAGAAAAGGAGATGATGCGAGATAAAATTATCAGTCTATTCAAATATTGGCAGAACGGTACAGATTCGAACAAATTAGAAGTTAGATTTGGATCAGAAGAAGAAAAAGAATTGATTGATATTCTGAAAGATGTTTTCAAGTTGCAAGATGTTGATAGTCTAAATACGACAAGATGGAAAATAAGGGAATGGGTGAATGGTGTTGGATATCCATTGTGGACTTTCAAAGTTTCATGTGATGGTAATACGACAAAAGAAGGTATCGATAAGATTGTCTGGTTAATTGGATCAATAGATAGAGAGATAGATCGAGAAGACATAAAAAAATCGTTGTGTTTAATTAAAGATGTTCGCTATGACTTAGGTTTACTGATTAATAGAGAGAAAGCGCGAGAACTGTTTACTGAATGGCTTAAGGATATTGAGAATGTTAGCATAAGCGATGAGGAAGTTGAAACTGTTGTAGGTTTTTTAAATCAAAATATGCAAGCAGAAGTTGCTTTGTGGAATGAAGACAAAGCCATGGGGCTGGTAAAGGATTGGAAATTGAAGAAATTGGAAGAGCATGAGGTTAACGCTAAAATAGAGAACGAATTGGTTGATATTCTGAAAGACATCTTCAAGTTACGGGATGTTGATAGTCTAAAGGAGGTAAGATGGAAAGTAAGGGAATGGGTGAACAATGTTGAGTATCCATTGTGGACTTTTAAAGTTTCGTGTGACAATGATGCGATAAAAAAAGGTATTGATAA
>DQYP01000054.1 GCA_011043375.1 Thermotogaceae bacterium
AAAGGGCTTTGCACGTGGGATTGCCCCTACGAACCGTCGTGTCATGTAGGGGCAATCCTTTATGGTTGCCCCTTCGATATTGGCTTATCGATAAATACCAGAAAATTTATGCTTCAGTACTTAGTACAACGAATTTGGAAATTAACGAATAAGTACGGCCCTACAACCGACAAGGATTGAGTAATCCCAACAATAAATCCTTTTTTATATACAATCCTTGTAGTTATGATTAGGCACTGATTTGGAAAATACTTGTTTCAATGTAAATGTTTTTCAGCTTTGGTATTTTTTTATCTTGACTGTGAAGATTTGGGACTTTTTTTTGGATTAGGAAAATTAGGTGGGCAACGTTGTTGGGCGGAAGACTAGGCGGCTATCAGAAGTTATGATGGGGGTGGTAGCGAAGTTTTATCCATTTTACGTTCGCTAATTAATGGTAATGCTGCATGAGCCAAACCTATTAAGTAGTTACCTGTGCCTACAGTAAGAGGAAATATAAGCCCAAAATTAAAAATAGCACCGGCCAAAAAAGTCGTTACACCATAAGTGGTACAAATCAGTAAAGATTGTTGAGTTCTTTTAGTTAAATTATTTGAAATATCAAATAGATAACTGATACCTGATAAGCCACCATTCATTAAAACAACTTGAGCTAAATCAGTCGCAACAGAGGTTGCTCCATTTAAAGAAACAGAAACATTGGCTTTTTTAATAGCAATAGCATCATTAATACCATCCAAAACCAACCGTTTTTCCTTCCTGTTGAAGTTTTTCAACAATATTCGCTTTATCCGGTGGTAAAACATCATAGAAGTAATCGTCTACTTCTAACAGGTTTGCCAATCTCTCCAGTATTGACAACAACAATATCACCAATCAAGAGTGTTTCCAATGAAACCTCCCGCTCAACTTCATTCTTTAATACCCATATTGTACAAACGTATTCGCAAGAACTTTTGTGGTATTATCATCTGATATTTTGATAACAAGTTTGTCTGTCAAGTGGAAAAACCATCGGAAAATTGCTGCAATAATAGAGTGACTGGTAGCTCGATGATCAAGTTTTTGAGGGTGAATAAATAGCCTTGAAATAAATTTCAAGGCTAAGAGCTACTGTCTCCTAAAGGAGACTAAAATACGGCTGTATTGAGAGTGCCCTTTAGGGTACTTGATTTAGCTAGCGCAGAGGAACCGCTCATGGCGAGGAACTTGATCATCAAGTAATAACTGAAGCATTGTTTTGTAGGAACTACCGCTTTTCTCTCAAAAAGGCTTTTTCTCAAAGAACACAAAGTATCCTTCATACGACCCAAAAAAGAGTTCTTTATCTCCGTAGGTGTTGTAACTTACGATTGATAACCCTACCGAATCAGCTATCTGTAACAGATCGAGTAACGGATAAAATCTACGGTTAGAGGTCCAATTTAATTCTTCTATTAATTGATTCACCTCTAACTTGATATATTTCAGATATCGAGTTTCGATTTTGTTATCAGTGTCATAAGCATCTTTACATTTCAGTAAATGTGTTATGTGACCTTCAGTCACTTGTTCACGAATTTGATAGTCCGGTGAAATTCCTCTAGTAACACAGCCAGGAAATGTCATGTCTAACAAAATAACACCATCGTCTGTCAACAACTCTACACATTTAGAGAGTTCTTGTGAAGCTTCTGCCACGGATAAAATGTAATTAAAGGTATTATACGAATAATGGATCAACTCAAATTTATCTTGGCTATGATAGTCACGAATACTCATACAAAAACAGGCATAGGTATCGTTCAACAACCTTTTGTCGATTTGGTCAATCATTTTAGGAGAAACATCTAAACCAACGTATTTTAGGAGATGTTTCTTTTGATAATATGGAATCAAACGACCAGTTCCGACACCAATTTCCAGGACATGTGTCCATGAAGATTTCCAAACACTCTCCAGGGTTTCTGTATCAATATGGGCATTATAAAATATATCATATACAGCCGTATATATGTCATAATCATCAGCAGGCTGAGACGTTGTTTTATCTGCTATCATATTCTGTTTGACAATTCTCCTTTATAAATATTAAGAAAACACCTTAAATGGGCAACAACGTTGCCCACCCAACATGATCCTCAAAACTTCTGCTTTTTGGAAATTAAAAGTGTTATTGAGCCATAGTCTCTCAATTTAGGATGAAAATAGCAGCAACTTCTTGAAAAGGAAATACATCCCTAAATGGGAAAAAATACTGAATACAGTACAAAAAATGGAGTTGGATTGTTACCTATTGTTGCCACGAATCCTAAATCAATAGGTTACGGATTTTTGTCCGGTACAGAGATGGAAATCACACCCCTCTCAAGAGGGATGTAAAACAGCGGCAAATTCCCTCTGGAAAAGGATGAGCGGGGTGTGTGAGGAGTCTCAAAAAAACGCACGCCATTTTTAGCGGTGCTGAGTCTCATTGCTTTTTTTTAAAAGCCTAATTTATTATCTAACTCAAGTAGGTAAGGAACCACAAAGCCTTTGCCTTTGTATTCTTGTTTCTTTTCTTCTGGTAAATCTTTCCACCCGGAAATCTTACCACGACACTGTTCCGAACCACAGGTACAGTTATCATCAGGAAAAAAGGCTATGGTATAGTTTCTCATAGCATAATCAAAGGTTATTTCCTCATCGATAGAGATATCCTTCATTGCTACAAGCGCATGGACTCCTGCTTTATTTTCTTTAACACCACAATTAGGACTACAAGAATGATTTGTTTTGATTATTAGTCCAGCATAACGAACATAGGTGTCTTCACCTATTTGTGTCGCATGAGAATCATTTTTCTCTAGGACTTTTTCAATCATTCCAACCAGAACGGTTTCACCAGCTTTAAAGGGTTTAGTTGCAAAAATGCCTTCCCCTTTTGTAGCCGTTTTTCTCAATTCATATCCATTTTCCATATGACTTAACTGATAACCTCAACAAATAGCAACATACTACTTACCACCTAAAAATTGGGACAGACCAAATTGACTACGAGCTTGAGTACCAAAGTTTTTATTGCCTTTTCTCCAAGCAAGCGATAGCCATCATAGCGCACATTGGCAAGCATCTTTACTCGCCCCAGCGGACGAGCCCTTGAGTTATGTGAAATCTATTATATAAAAGTTTTTTCAGAAGTTAACATTTCCTCGTGATTTTTTTCCCAGAAAATCTCATAAAGACGTTTTGAAAATACCAACACCCAAACGCAATGAAAGATTTGATGCGAATGGATAATATCACAGAGG
>DQYP01000196.1 GCA_011043375.1 Thermotogaceae bacterium
ATATAGCCCATGGGACTAATTCAGTTATTGCTACAAAAATTGCATTGAAGTTGTCTGACTATGTGGTAACTGAAACAGGTTTTGGAGCGGATCTTGGAGCAGAAAAGTTTTTCGATGTAGTAGCACCAATGTCTGGCTTGAATCCAAGCTGTGTGGTTTTAGTAGCTACTGTAAGGGCTTTAAAATTGCATGGTGGGAAATCTGAGGATGAAATTAAAAATGAAGATATCAAAGCGCTTGAAAAAGGATTAGTCAACCTTCTAAAGCACGTTGATAACATGAAGAAATACAACCTTCCAGTTGTAGTTGCGATAAATAGATTTCCAACTGATACAACTAGGGAACTTGAGTTCTTAGCCACCGAACTTTCTAAATATGGGATAGCTAACTCTTTATCAGAGGTTTGGGAAAAAGGTGGCCAAGGGGCTTTGAAACTTGCGCAAGAGGTTATAGAAAATTGTGAAAGCACATCTTCTTTTAAACCTTTGTATAATTGGGCTGAGCCTATAAAATCAAAAATCGAAAAAGTTGCCAAAGAAATATATGGGGCTGCAAAAGTAGAGTATACCTCTGTTGCTAATTCAAAGATTAGAAAGTTTGAAAAAAACGGTTATGGAAATCTACCTGTCATAATTGCCAAGACTCAATACTCTTTTTCTGATAACCCCAAGTTATTAGGAGTACCGGAAGGATTTACTTTTAATGTTAAAGATATTAATTTGTCATCGGGAGCAGGATTTATAGTAGTTCTCGCAGGTGATATAATGACGATGCCTGGTTTGCCTAAGATTCCAAATGCGGTTAATTTGAATATAGATAAGAATGGAATTATTGAAGGTTTGTTTTAAATTTTTTAAAAGAATTTTTTGAGGGGGATTTCCCCCTTTGTTTTTGTGCTCAAATGATAATTATGGAGGTTGAATGAATGTTATTGAAGTTACAGACTAAGAACTACGCTTTTTTTGAAGATATCGATATCACTTTTTCTGATGGATTGAATGTTATAACGGGTGAAAGTGGTTCTGGAAAGTCTTTATTTGTCAAAGCGTTGATGACCTTGATAGGAGATCCGCAAGATACAATTAAGATAAATGAAAATTCTATGATTCAAGGTTATTTAATTGTTGATAGAAGTGCTCGTGAAATTTTGAAGGAAAGGGGTATAAATGCGGGGGAAGAATTGATAATAACTGCTAGTTTTCAAAACAAAAGGTTGATATACAGAATAAATGGGATAATGGTTCCCCGTGATCTGTTGAAAAGATTGTCGAAGGAACTGTTTGTTTTTCACACTCAGGGATCACAATCAAAGCTCTTTTCAAATTCATTCTACATGAATTTAGTGGATCAATTCGTCGATGAGAAATTGTTACAGGATTACAGGAAAATTTTTAGGGCTTACTCTGCACTCTCTGAAAAGAAGCAGAAATATGGTAACAATATCTCTGATATTTTGAGAAAAAGGGATTTTTTGCGGTTTCAAATTAATGAAATAGAGAGTTTTGTTCCTGATACGAAAGAAGAAGAGGAACTTAACAAAAGATATTCGATGATGCTCAATTCAAAAAGAATCAGAGATTCTTTGATTGAAGCATTAGAGAATATCAGAATGGGTGATGGTAGTGTCTACGAAATTTTAAATAATGTGAAGTATGCTATTTCGGATCTCAATGAAGCTTCATTGAAGGATTTGGTTGACAAATTAGATGTTTTAATTGATTTAATCGAAGATTGGAGATATGAGGCGGAAAAGATTTATGAGAATGCTGAATACAATCCGGAGGAATTCAAAAAAATAGAAGAACGTTTAAATGGTTATCAACTTTTGAAAAGAAAATATGGTCCTGATGTTGAAACAATAACGAAAAACTTGAAGAGTATGAAGAAAGAACTTCTTGAACTTGAGAACATTGAAGCGGAATTAAACAAGATAGACGATGAAATTGAAACGCTCAAAATCTCTCTAAATAACCTCGCTTTGAAAATACGAGAAGAACGAAAAAAAGCAGCATTAAAGCTTGAAAAACGTATAAAGAAACATTTGGATGATTTGAATATGAAGAATACAAAGATCAGATTTTATTTTAATGAATTGAACGAACTTTCTGTGAATGGTCTTGATGAGTTAAATTTAATTGCAAGTATAAATCCAGGCACTCCAGAAGATTTGATTTCTAAAATAGCTTCCGGTGGTGAATTGTCGAGAATCATGTTGGCGATAGAATTGGCGATTTCTGAAGGACTTGGGGATTTATCTTTGATTTTCGATGAAGTCGATGCTGGTATTGGGCAGAGAATAGTAGAAGTTTTAGCAAAGAAACTGAAAAATATATCTCAAAAACATCAGGTTTTGGTCGTTTCACATTTACCACAGATTCCTCTGATTGCCGATAAGCATTTTGTAGTTCAAAAGACCTCCATGAAAAATGAAACAAAAATATTCATTAAAGAACTTTCAGAGAATGAAAGAGTGGATGAGATAGTTAATATGTTTGGCAGCGATTTCAAAGATATGAAAATAAAAATCGAGGAGGTCATGAAGTCGGGTTGGGAGGTTGACTAATATGAAGGTAATTTTCAGAAATAAATTATATAGTTTTTCTTATAGGCTCAAGGTTAAAGAATTGATGAAAAATTTGAATTTAAGCAGTGAAGAATTTCTGGTAGTAGTGAATGGTAAACTCGTCACAGAAGACGAAGTTATACCGGAAGACGCGGAAGTTAAGATAATACCCGTCGTATCGGGGGGATGATGATGATCGAAAGACTTATGGAGCTTTATCCTAAAATCGTTGAGAATTACAGAATAGTGGAAAAAAGATTGACCGATCCTGATGTGCTAGTGAGCCCCAAGCTTTTGAAAGAGTACTCTAAAAAACACGCTCGGTATTTTGAATTGATACAGGCTTTCAAAGAGTTGGAAGCGATAGAAAAGGAATTTGAGGATCTGAAGGAAATTCAGGAAGATCCAGAGTTCTCTGAAATGGTCGAGGAAGAAAAAAAGCAACTCATGGAGAAAAAGGCAATGTTAGAGTCAAAAATAAAAATGTTATTGTTACCTGAATCTCAAAACGATTCTAAAGATGTGATATTGGAAGTAAGAGCAGCTGCTGGTGGAGAAGAAGCGGCACTATTTGCGGCGGATTTGTTTAGGATGTATTTGAAGTATGCTGAAAAAAATGGTTGGAAGGTTGAAATACTTGATTCGAATCCGACTGAACTTGGTGGATTTAAAGAAATAGTCGCTGAGATAAAGGGTAAGGA
>DQYP01000137.1 GCA_011043375.1 Thermotogaceae bacterium
GCAATGAACGGCATGCTTGATTTCGAGATCACGATGTCTATGTTTCCAAAATGCTTATCCATTTTTTGAAGATTATAATGTGTGAAAGAGTCATTTACCACGAAGAAACCAGTTATGAGTGCCGTTGATACCATTGTACCTATTACTAAAAGTATCACGTCCAACCATTTTCTCGTGATATTTCTGAATGCTACTCTAAAGATGAATGGCATTCAATCATTTCACCCTTCGTTGATATCATTTATTTTCCAGAGCTTTTTTGGCTGTTTCATTGTTTGGCTCAAGCTCTAAAACCTTTCTATAGTATTCCTTGGCTTTGTTTTCGAATCCCATCTTTTTGAATGTTTCTGCAAGTCCCAACAGTGCATTTATATTGTTTGAATCGAGTTTCAAGGCCTTTTCAAAACTTTTCTGTGCCTGTATCAATGATCCAAGCGGTTCAGGTGCGTGAAGCTTTGCATATCCATAACCAATTAAACCCTCAATGTTATTTGGATCGAGGGATGTGACTTTTTCAAATTCTTTCATCGCCCTGATTCCATATTTCATTTGATCAACTCCTTTACTACTCTGCGCGAGTCCGGCACTCACTTTTGCAAGCAATAGATGGGCGTTTATATCATTGGGATGTGATTTCAAATATTCTTCCAGAGCACTGTAGGCATCTTTGAAGTTACCGTTTTTGTAGAGATCTCTCGCTTTCTCGAGTGATTCAGAGGTTTGTGATTTTCCTTTTGGCTCGATCTTCAATGACTTGGATGATTTTGGCGGTTCTGGTAATTCCTTTGGTATGATCTGCGGCTTTTGATTGGAAGATTGCCAACCTTTTATGAGTTGCATGATTATCGGATAAAGTCTATCGAATATTTTGAGTGCTCTTTCAAATACATCATTTTGTGGTTGAGGAGGTCTCTCAAGTGGTATGAAGCGGGTTTTTCCATCTTCTATAGCCAAAAATCCCATTGGTTTCACACTCACTTTTCCCATTCCACCTCCACCAATTGCAGGTGAACCACCCAATCCTCCACCAAAACTCACCTCAACACTACACAACGGTATTAGAACCATATTTCCAGCCTTTATCGGATCACCAACAACATAGTTTCCATTCAGCTCACCAAATATTTTCTCTATCATAGTTGAAGCGAGCAACTCAATTCCACTTTGATTATTAGTGCTTGGAGCTGAAAATGCAATCAATGAGAGCATGATCATTATCAACAAAAGAATGAATCTCTTCATAAAAATTCCCCCTTTTCTATGATTAACCACAAAGTTTTTAGATAAAGGCTCTCGGGTATCTGAAGGATCCAAGGATGATCTATATCTTGAAACGTCTGATCAAAAACTCTCAGAATCTTTCTTTGGTCCCCCGCTTGTATCCTGAGAATCTCTACCATCAGTTTTAAGTCTATATTGTATGCGCACGAGGAAAAAGAAAGATAACCTTCATCTATAAGATCGATAGATTTACCTATTAGTTCACTAAGAATTTTAAATGCTTTCCTTTTCTCAGATTTATTCTTTATAAGCGATGGTGGATCGAACACGATAAATTGACTTTTGAGATTTTTGCTGACGCTCTCGTCAAGGAAATCTTCGACCTTAATGTTTAGGAACGTTACTTTGTCTTCCAAACTGTTTAATCTGGCGTTCTCTTTTGCCAGTTCAATATCCTCCGTCGATTTATCAACAGCGATTACTTTCATTCCTGAGTATGCCATGTTCAAAGCAAAACCACCGGTGTAACAGTAAAGATCGATACCCAGTTTTCCACTAAAACTCTGTGCAATTTTCATGGTTAAATGTCTGTTTTTCCTTTGGTCATAAAAGAAACCTGTTTTTTGGCCAGATTTTAAATTCACAAGGATTTTCAAGTTATTTTCTTGTATTATCACACTGTCAGGTATTTCTCCATACACTGTTTTATTCACTTGAACTATATTCACATCTTCGACGTGTTCAAAATCATTTCTTTCTTGTATACCTTTGGGTTTAATGATTTCAATTAAAGCATCCAAGATTTGACCTTCTAAGGTTTTTATAGCAGTATCTCTAAATTGAACAACCAGGTAACTTCCATATCTATCGACGATCAATCCCGGAATGAAATCTGATTCTGAGTTTATCAAACGATAAAACGGCTCCGGAAATCTCTCTTCTCTTATGGATAATGCTCTCGAAATTCTTCTAATAAAAAAAGTTTTATCTATCTTTTCGTCCTTGTGAGTCATCAATTTAAATATTTTTCTCGATGATGGTATGTACAAACCTTTACCGATGAATTCTTTGTCACTTGAAAAGAGATTGGCCAATCCAGGTTTTTTCAAATCCTCAGGGTTTCCTATGATGTCCTCGAGTTCATCTTTGAACAGCCAAGGATAAAAGTTCTTCATCTTCTTTTCCTTCCCTTTTTTTGCAATAAGTACAACCATATTTTCCCTCACTTTCAAGTATCGATCATTGTTGAATTTTAACAGTTTTTTCGTGATACAAATATTTTATCACTCAATCAATAATACTCCATGATCTTGTATAATGTAACAAAGAATTGAAAAAATAGGATAGTGAAAAAAGGCTACACCTTGATAAAATTTGATTGTGACCAATATAAATGATGAAAGAGAAATTCAATTTGTATGTGCAACCGAATGGAAGATAGAATAGTTTGTGGAAAGATTTAAGTTGAGGATGAAGTTGGCGAGTGTAAATAGAAAGACCTTGACTTCGCAAATTGCATACATGTTACTTGGAATGCAGTTAACAATTTTGATTGAGGCTCTTACTTCTCATCCTGAGTTATTTAGGTTTATTGATAACTAATTTTTACATCGGCCAGGGTAGTAAAATCCATAAAGATATAGGAGGTGAAGACTATAAAGCGTAATATAACCATATACGATATTGCAAAAGAAGCGGGGGTTTCGCCTTCAACTGTTTCCCGTGTTTTAACTGGCAAAGTACATGTAAAAGAAGCAACAAGAAGAAAAATAGAAAAAATAATAAAAAAATATAATTATAGACCTAATGCGCTTGCGAGAAGTCTTTACTATAAAAAAAGTCGAATGATAGGTTGCATACTCCCGGATATTACAAACCCTTTCTATTCTCAATTATTCTCAGAACTTGAAAAAAATGCAACTGCGAATGGTTATTCCATAATTCTTGGAAATTCTTTAAATAACTTAGAGTTAGAATCAAAATATTTAGATCTTTTTCTCGAAAAACAAGTTGATGGTATTGTTA
>DQYP01000163.1 GCA_011043375.1 Thermotogaceae bacterium
AATTTTAACGTCTTTTATTATCAGCGAAGCTTTTTTCACCACTTCTTTTCCAACGAATATTAAGAGATTAGCGCCTGTTTCGGAGCTTTCTACTCCCTTGGATCTGAATATGATATCTCCATAATAACCTCCGTTGGCATCTTTGGGTACTCTCACTGAAATTCTCACGTTTCTACTCTTTCCAGGTCCAAGTTTGAAAACACTGGGAGTAACCTTAACCCAATCGATTGAGCCTTTCCTTTCTCCCTCTGGAAGAAGATCACCGTACACGTCAAATTCCAAGGGAAGAACCTTCGCTTCGAGTTCGACAGTTGTATCACCACGGTTTATCACTTTGATGATCTTGCTCCTAAAAGATCTTGGCATGAGTTCGAATTCGATTTCCTGTGGATCAACCAAGAATTTTGCAAGCTCAATTTTTTTGGTTTCCTGAACCTCCACTTCTTTTTCCTTGATCACGAAGGTTGTTTCCGCTATCGCTGGTCTTCTCCCACCATAATCTATGATGGCCCTTGCAATGTATTTACCGGGTGGGAATTTTCTTCGGGTTATGCTGATGAGGTTAACGGCTGAATCAGGAATTATCACTCCTCTGCCGCCACCAAGTGGCATTCGCGCCACTGTTCTTTTGTCCGGTGTTTGTATCATCAACGTTCCATGTGTAACAACGTGTACATTTCCAGTGTTGGCCACCTTCGCTATAAACACGAGCGCGTCGTCTCCCACGTATGCTTTATAAGGGGTATCCTTCGATAGCTTCACCTCGAAGGAATCACAAAAAGCCTCCAATCTTTGTCTTGTTCCTTTTAAAGTTACCTCCAAGAAACTCGTCATTTGATATACAAAAGCGGTTTCCTGTAAAGCACCTTCTTCTTCCGTCGATTTTGGAGGTTGAAGCTCAACAACGATTACCCCATATAAACCACCAACCAATCCCCGTGGGATTGAGACTGTCACATTTATTATCTTCGTACCCTTTGGTGGAACGGAAAACTCGGTTGGATCGATTTTAACGTACTTTGCTATCGAATATGGAGTTGTACCTGGTTTCAACACTTTATAGGTACCATCCTCTTTTTCTTTAACATCTGCTACGAAAGCCTTGAAATCGAACGTCTCAAATTCGTTGTTGTTGTCAACGTAGAGTTCAAACTTGAAAGTGTCTCCGGGACTCACATTTCTTTCCAATAGCATCGGGGATAGCCCTATGGAAGGACCACCGATTTGCGTATTTTGGGCTTTTAAAATTGTAGAAACAACAATGAATAAAATCAGAACCATAATTTTCTTCATAATCTTGGATCACTTCCTTTTAAATTTCAATTTCTTAACTTATTTAAATTCTACCACAAAACATCCCGAAAAACATACTGTAAAGAACCAAGAAATGCGTTTTTATTTTGTTTTTATTTTCATTTCATTTTGTTTATTTAATGCTTTTACGGCAATTTGATGAACATGATTATCCTATATACAGAATGAGATCTGGGGGATATGTGGGGGATCGTTATGATTAAAAGTGTTAAATTCTTGATTTTATTGGTTATTTTATTGTTGTTGAGCTTCTCGGCTTTTTCCATTGTGCTTTCTACTTACAGATACAATCCCAATACGGGACGCTGGGAGCGTGTCATAGATACTTCGATTGTGAGTGTTGAAACATCTGTCATGGGTAAAGTCGAAGCTATCAATACCAATAATGCGAATTCAGGTTCCACTTCCACTGTATCTGAACCGAAATCCTATACTGGTAATTCGAACACGAGTATACCATTGAACAATTCTATAAATATAAAACCATCTCCTCAATTTTCTTCCCATAGTAAACAATGGTACTACTATATAACCTACATGATAGATTCAGCGGACGTTAATAACAAGAAGATTTCAACACTGTGGGCGGCTCAAACGATCGATTGCGGAGTGGTTTACGTATGGAACGATTTGGAGAATCTCTACGTTAAATATGTCACCAATCAGTGGTTGATGACTGAAACACACGTTAATGTGCAGGTAGATAAACCCACTGGTAATCAAAGTCCGGGGTTGTTCCCTTACAAGACCGAATATTCAGAACCAGTGAGTGAAGCGTTGTATATGATACCGCTCAGCGATGAATTTAGAAGTGCAAAAAAAGTTTATATCCTTGCGCATGCGGTTGTTTTTAAAGAAAACGCGAAATGTGAAGAAACTGCATGGGCCGGCGACATTCCAAGTTGTATGGAGATAGAAATTTCGGGGAGCAAAGTTGCATGGTTTGTGAAAAAGCCAGGAAGGTATTTCTCGAATGTGCTTGAGATGAGTGTGAAGTCCGAGCTACCGGTGGTTGTCACTTTTTCAGGTTTTTCTGATCCCAAAGCTGAGGATAATGCGTTGATTTCATTTTATTCGGTAACCAAGAGTCCTTCACCACAAACTTGGTTGACTTCAGATCAGGTGAACAGTTTGTCTTTTGATTTGATAAGTTTTCCCGAAAAATTGTATGTATGGCAAATGATAATAATCAACAGCCAAAGTTCAAACCTTTACAAAAACGAGGGGGTGGTAACTTTCACGCTGAAAAATGTCAAGAGTTACAGTGAGATACCTTAGAATCGGTAGAGTCAATTTTTAAGTGGTTTCACAGATTAAGCCCATCAAGGGGGCAAAACAAAAAGGGGGTTTTATCATGAAGAAGTTATTGGTAATTGTGTTAATGGTTTTAGTGGGTACGTTTGTATTTTCGTCAGCCACATCGACCGCAATAGAGAAGTTTGTTTGGGATGGTGACGGTAATGTAGTTACAGATCCAGAGAATGGGGTTTACGGTAATGCCAGAGTGTTTTCATTGTTACCGGATGATGGAAGCTGTAATAAAAATTGGGAATTTGAATTTACAACTGAAGTACAAGTAGCACAGTGGTCAGAGTGGAGTATAAGTGGTACAAAATGGCAATGGTTCGTTAAGAAACCCGGAACTTACATTGCAGACTGTATAGTCTTTAAACTCAAGAGTAATGGAGACATAGAGATAACCTTTGAAGGTTTCGATGATCCTTATTACGTCAACACTCCAGATCCAAGTCAGACGGCGTACATAGAAACTTACTATGGTTATACCTTCGGTACTGGCAGTGGAGACCCAGGCAGTGTAGAAACATCAGGTTCAGGTTGGTTCAGAGCGGGTGGTTTGAATGAACAAACCCTTCTCATTCCAGAGTTCTTTGAAGCATTCACACATAAATACAG
>DQYP01000260.1 GCA_011043375.1 Thermotogaceae bacterium
AAGTGTTAAAATCTGAGTCGAACGACCGAATTCGAGAAATGGAGAGAAAAAGGGTTAAAAATAAGTAACGGCCGTCGATGACGGCCATTTTATGAGTTATACAACTTGTGAATTTGTGAAATTACCACCACATTTTTAACCCTTCATAATCTTCTCCCCCCACCAATGAGCGTATTATTTTATAGCACTCAAGCCTTATAAGGGTTGCGTAAGAGACTTTTCTTTTTAATTTTGGATACATTACTGTGGATTCGAGAAAATCCTGAAATGCATTTATGAATTTCTTTTTGCCAAATTCATTCAATAGGGTTGAGTCAAGGCTTTCATCAAAGTCTTTATCTGTAAGCGTTTTCTTGTTCAATAGGTTTGTAATAAGTCTGTCTACTATAAGTGGTTTAAAGATTTCTGATATATCAAGTGCTAACGAAAACCGCATTTCTGAAGGCTCATGCAAATAACTTATAGTGGGATTTAATTGGGTTTGATAGATTTTGTTTAGTGTTTCAGTATACAGTAATGTGTTGCCAAAGGAGATAAGGCTATTTAGCTTTCCGACAGGTGGCTGCTTTTTTCTACCAGTGAATTCTTGGCCCGAAATTTCGGCAAGTAGGGGGTAGTATTTTTGGCGAAATTCTCCTTCCACGGCCATAATTTCGCTTATTGTGTTGGTTTTTTTGATTTTTTCTTTTGTCTGTTCCAGGCTTTGTGTGCTCGTATTTTTCTCTGACCGTTTTAAAATGCGAATCATGTTATGCATCGCTGAGGTGATAAATTCTTTTGCATAAGCTATTCGTCTGTTTCTTTCAATATATGCTTTTACCTGTTCCGTTAGAAGCTTTCCAGAAATTTTCTGCTTTCTTGGGGCAAAGCTTCCTACATACCAACCGTTTCTGTTAAAAATATGCAGCGATATTTGCTGTTGTGAAAGGAAGGCCAATAATCTTGAATTAAAATTGATTTCACCAAAGAGATATAACGATTGGATTTTTTCTATGGGTATGTATTTCCTTTTTCCAGATTCTTTTTCAAGTGCAATGGTATTATCCTTCCTTTTAAGCGTGCCGCTTGAAAAGACAAAGTAATTCTTTTTGATATTTCTCACCTCCTATGAAAAGCAGAGCTCAAAGTAGGAGCATTTTCTGCATATTTTTTTGTATTTTGGCGGGATCATATTTTTTCGATAGAAGATTTTTGTGATTTCTGTTATCGCTTCTTGCAATTTTCTTTCATCTTCCGGGTTTAAAGAAACTTTCATTGTCTTATGAATATTGGGATAGGTGAGCTTTCCTGTGAATCCTGTTATGCCATAGCGGATTTTTAGATAGTAAAGGTAATATTTGAGCTGGTAAATATGCGCTTCCTTGATTTCCCTGCTTCTTTTGATTTCCACGACTTCTTTTAATGGTCTGAAGATATCGAGAGATATTTCATCAAATTGGATATCTTTTTCTTCACCTTCGCTGTATGTTTCCTGAAGGAGTTTCCCAAGGGCAACGTATTCAGAAGTATCTTCCATAGTTATATTGTGAAGGAAAAACCAAAGCTGTGTTTTACAGGTGAAGTAATAATTGATCGCATTACCTCCAATTCTTGGTTGCCTTTGCAGCAAATCCATGTAACCACCTCATATAATCTCCGACTCATCAGCAACCCCCATATAGCCAAGTTCGGGATCATATTTGATTTTTGCATAGAGGATTCCCTTTCCTCTTTCTATATCCCTGGTGATTTCACGTATAAGACTTTTATTGAGCGGCACTCTGATTTGTTTCCCAAGAAGTTCCATTATGCTCATTTCATAATCTCTGTATTCCTCTGGAATAACTGTTATTGATCTTAGGCCTTCTCTTAATAGATCATTCTGGAAGCGTTCGCTTATTTCCATGGAAAATATTTTTGCATTCACAGATTCAATATATTCGGCTTTGGAAATCCCGTTTTCTATACTTTTTTGTATAGCCTTTTGTGATTGCTTAAATACCCTTTCGGCAATTTCCAAAAGTTCTTTCTGAGAAGGCATGCGGTTTGACTTGAGATTTTTCAGTGTTTGAAAAACAATGTGCTTATCATAGACCGATCGAGAATTCCTTCTGAAAGGGAACAGATAGACTTCCCCCGTTTTTTTTGCAAATCTGTTTACTCTGCCAAATCTTTGTATGAGAGAGTCAATTGGGGCGAGTTCTGTGAATAGGACATCATAATCAATGTTCAGGCTTATTTCAACTACTTGAGTTGCGACCACTACTCCCGGGTTATAGTCAGTTATTTTGTTCAATAATTTTATCCTGTCTTCAGTGCTAAATCTTCCATGGTAAAGTATAAGTTCTTCTTTTGGAATGAGTTCTTTGAGCTTTGAATATAGTTCTTGGGCATAGTTTACTGTGTTGCAGCATATCAATATTTTTTCGCCTTTATCAAATTTTTCAACGATTTTAGGGACTAAGAAACCGGGACAAATCCCTTTTATTTCGATTCTTTTTTCTTGCAAACCTTCTTCATCCGTTACTATCGTAGGGTTGTCCAGCACTTTTTTAAGTTCTTTAAGCATATATCTGGGCAATGTTGCGCTCATTACGCAGATTGGTGTGCCAAATTTTTTGAGTTTTTTAATGATTTCAAGGGTTATTCCAAAGGTAAAAGGTTGGCTGAAATGCAACTCATCAAACACAACAGCACCAGACGCTATGTTCACTATTTTTGGCTCCCATCTGCCCCAATTAAGGCCTGCTAAAAGGAGCTGGTCCAATGTAGCGACTGTAATAGGCATTTCAAAATGCTTCATCCAGAATTTCTTAGCATAATATTCCTCAGAGATTGCCATGTTGGCGTATAAATAGTAGCTGAGGTTGCCATGTATTAAACCGGCGTTATCGCCAAACTCTTTTTTGAGGGTTTCGTACATTGCTTCCACGGTGGTAACTGTTGGAAGGATGTATGTTAAGTGTTTCCGATTCGTGGATTTCCACCAATTTAACGAAGCGAGAGTTTTACCTCTTCCAGTTGGCGCAGCGATTATCGTGTCTTTTCCGGTGGACGAGAGCTTCTGGAATTCTCTTAGGGGCTTTGTGAATTTTGGAAGTGTAAAAAATTTACGCTTGTATCCTTCTGATGCTTTCCAATCGGAGAGGTTTAAAATTCCTAAAATTAAAGAATGCTGGTGCCAGTTCCCTGTCCCACACCAAAAAGTTTTGAGTACTCTGTTAATCGTTTC
>DQYP01000216.1 GCA_011043375.1 Thermotogaceae bacterium
AAAATATCACCGGATATTTCTGAATCGCTCCTTATCAAGTCGTAGAGGAAATCTACTGGAAACATACCACCACGCGCAGGTTTCCACTGAATATCTGTTTTTATCATTGCACCATATATTAATGAAGAGAACACATCCATGAATGGATCTCCACTTTTCTTCCTTTCTCTAACTTCTTCTACTAAAAGTGTGGCGAGATGAGCGAGCATTGCTGATATACTGGTTCTGTTCACACCCATTTGGTCAACACTGTTCCTGATGTCCTTCCAGTGCATAATCAACACCCGCTCCGGTTTAGGGATTATCGAAGTTAACGCTTTACCACCTTTCCAGATCCAGATACTGAAGTGAGCTTCACCCAAAGCGGCAAGAGCCCAGTCTTCAGATGCGACTTTCATAGAAGACCCTTCGGTGTATTTTGCCTTGCGCCTCACTGGAACCCTATACCCTTTGGTTCCAACAATATCCATAGATTGGTATAATGTCTCTTTATTTGACGGATCTTTGACCGCAACACATTTTTTGTGATTTTCAAGGATTTGACTTATTTTATCTTTATTAATAATAATTGTTTTGGCTATATTAACTTTTTTATTACACGATGCTCGTCCAAGTGTTAAAAAAACCTTGTTCCATGACTTATCCGGACTAAAATACGGCTCTAATTTATCAATTTCTGGCTTAGTAATCTCTGCCCCTTCGACCGAATAGTATATTCCAGAATCACTTATACTCGTAACTTCCTCACCTTCTTCTCTTAGCGCGTCCAGCACCAGTCCAAGACCGTAAGCTCGGCACACATCAAACATTTCCATACCAGTTTTCATAACGTAGTATTGCATCTTCTCCACCTCCAGTAGCGATTCTATCTGATATTCTCAATAGCCTCGATACAAATGTATATGTCCGATATAATTTAACATGGTTAGACAACTCTGGGAATGTCCCTGATAACTTTCCTCCTTCTCCATCAGCCTTAATCTTATCGATATAAGCATCCGGTACGGATAACTGTCTCAAACAATTCTCCCAACCATCGATTAATTTGTATTTGGGCATTTTCGATGCCCGCACGCTATGATGATGTGCCAGCGCAAAGTAAAATGCTTGCCCAAATTCTGGATTCCATTCATAAAACACGCTGCTTAATGCGTAAGCAGAAATGGGCGCATGCGACGGAAGGCGCCCAACATAAACATCCGAATGCGCCAATGGTTCTTTTCCATCCCACCCAATTTTGGCTTGCCACCCTTCATTCAATTTCCCTATATCGTGGAGGAGCATTGACACTTGCAATCTTTCCAAGAACTCATCGTATTCGACTTTCAATGCAGATGCAAATCTCTCGATAGCAAACTTATACCGAGGTAAAAGAATGTGATTGAACGCATCAACGGTTCTTTTAGAATGTTCTACCCATGTTTCCCTTTTGCAGTCGTATTCGACTATTTTCTCCTCTTCTTTTTCCATAAATCCAAAATTATTCCCTCCTGGCTCAAATAACAATCCACGATTCTCATCATAAGAAATACAATCGGGGTGAACTATATAAAAATGATAAGGTAATATGCTCTCAACGTCATATATTCTCTGGGGGATTATACTGGATGAATCATCTGAAATTATATTATTATCTACCAATTCCCACATTGTCGGATTATCATCGTTGAAAAACTTCCTTAACACGCCAACATGCACATTTATCGTCTTTAGACAGTATACATTCTCAAGTGTATCTGGGGCATCGTGAATACTTATGTCACATGAGAAAATACTCCTTACTGCGTCTTCTGCTAATCTTTTGTTTCCTTCGAATGCGGCTTGGGAAAGTGTACTGAGTATACGTGCCATATTTTCCGTTTTTAACCATTTTTCTACATATTTTCCCAAAACAATGTTGACAAGAAGTTTTTCAGTTTCCCAATCAAATAATTCCCCCTCAAACTTTTCTATTTCTGCCCTCGTATCTTTCATGATATCCACTTTGTATGGCGATGGTTTCTCAACATCATATACATGTAAAAATCCACTTCCGCCCCATCTGGAGCATCTGCCAGCTCTCTGAATCAGCGAATCGATGGGACTGAGTTCTGTAAGCATCGTATCACAAGAGATATCCAAACCAACCTCGATAACCTGAGTTGATATCAAAATCCCTTTTTTATTGGAATTTTTTCCAAATATGTCCTTTAACTTTTCTTCTTTTCTCTTGCGGTCTTCCTCCAAAAATCTTGAATGGAGCAGTACAGTCTCGCAACCAACTTCATTTTCCACCTCTTTGTAAATATCCTGGGCTTTACTTACTGTATTACAAATAACAATCAATTTACCTTTAGATTTGTTGTAATTTTCGATTACATCCTCGCCTGCAAGTGTTTTGTCTTTACCTTCCCAATATACATGCACTTTCCTATTTTTTCTAATAAGAATGTCTTTTTCGTTTGCATCAACCCTCTTAAAATCAAATATTTCGCCTAATTTTTCAAGAAAAACGTCTGGCATTGTAGCAGACATGAAAACGAAGGGCAAATTTAGTTTAGATGAATGTTTTGCAAGTATCAATGCAGACTGCAAAGCTCGTTCAGGATCAAACGTATGAACTTCATCAAACACCAAGAAAGCAGAACTAACAGCACCAGCAGGGATATTGCCTGCCCTGAGTGGCAAACTCAGTGGAGTACAAACATAAGCACCGACAGTTTGATCGATAGTAGTAATAATTATCGGTGGATAAAACAGCGGCGTTTCGATTCTTTTTCCATGGTGTCCTGCCACATTCACTCCTTTAACATTTGAATACTTCGCAAACCTTCTGCTTAAATCATCGACCAACACCCTAACCGGCAGCGAATAAATCAGTTGAGATGGCAACGTTTTATTTATATTCGTTAAAAAAGGCACAATAACTGCTTCAGACTTTCCCGAACCAGTCGGGGCACGAAGAACCACTGATTCGCCGTTTAAAATATGTTCTATTGTCTCTCGTTGGTGTGGATAAATATTTTTAAGTCCGGTTATCAACCTAAAATCATCATCTATGTCCATTTGCTGCTCCTCATGACATCGCACCATTCACCCACCGCCCACGCACATCACCACACCGCATCCGCGCCTTCACATCCTTCATCCTTACACAACCTCATTCCCCCATCGCCCCACAGCCACATAAATCTACCCAAAGAGCGGGGTGAAA
>DQYP01000128.1 GCA_011043375.1 Thermotogaceae bacterium
ATTTATCATTTTTGGAAAGAATTTGCTACCTTTCTTGAAAATTTACCTGTCGAAGGTTTAAAAGAAGAAGAAGTTGGAAGCGCATTTGATATGTTTTTTGATTTTATCACGAAACATTCAAATTTTGTTCGCATAGTAACTGCAAATCTTTCTAAAAAAGCTTTTGATGATGTTTTGGAAAAAACTAACATACCAATCGGTCAGTTAAGCTGTGTATTGAGAGATCTTTCACCAGAAGAAGGTGCAAGATTCGCAAATGAACTTCAGAAACGTGTCCTTGAAAAGTCAAGATTGAAAATTCCTATTTTGATACACGATGAATGTTTACATGGTTGCATGGCAAAAGGTTCTACGATATTTCCTCAGTCGATAGCTATGAGTTGTACGTGGGATCCAGAACTCATAAAAGAAATGGCAGTTGCAATAGGAAGGGAAACACGATCACGTGGAATTCATCAAGCGTTGTCCCCAACTGTCAATATAGCAAGAGATCCCAGATGTGGGAGAACAGAAGAAACTTACGGTGAAGATCCATATTTGGCCTCCAAATTTGCTGTGGCTTTTGTCGAAGGTTTGCAATCTCAAAAAGTAGCTGCCACTCCCAAGCACTACGTTGCAAATTTTGTAGGGGATGGTGGAAGAGACAGTTATCCTATCCACTTTTCTGAACGTTTACTTAGAGAGATCTACTTTCCGGCATTCAAATCGGCCGTTCAGAAAGCGGGTGCACTTTCAATAATGTCTGCTTATAACTCTCTTGATGGTATCCCGTGTACTTCGAACAAATGGTTACTTACTGATGTGTTAAGGAACGAATGGGGGTTCAAAGGATATGTTGTTTCAGATTACATGGCGGTAACACATCTTTTGACGAAGCATAAGGTGGTATCCAGCAAAGCTGAAGCGGCGAAGATTGCTTTGGAAGCAGGTATGGATTTTGAACTTCCAAACGTTGATTGTTTTGAAAACATCGTTGATTTGGTCAAAAATGGAGAACTATCGGAGGATACACTAAATGAGTCTGTTAAGAGATTTTTGAGAGTTAAATTCATGCTTGGATTGTTCGATAATCCCTATGTTGATCCTGGATATGCGTCAAAGATCAATAATAGCCCTGAGCATAGAGAATTGGCACTCAAAATAGCGCGTGAATCTATGGTACTCTTAAAGAACGAAAATCAGTTGCTTCCTTTGAATAAAAACGACATCAGAAAGATAGCTGTTATAGGTCCCAATGCAGCGGTCCCGAGAACGGGTGGATACAGTGGATATGGAGTGGAAATAGTTACACCTCTTGAGGGTATAAAGAGAAAAGTTGGAAATAACGTGGAAGTTTATTATTCACAGGGTTGCGATCTTGTAGATAAATCAAAGGATGGATTTGATGAGGCAATTAAATTAGCTCAAAAAGCTGATGTTGTCTTGATGTTCATGGGTAACTCCGTTCCAGAAACAGAGGGTGAACAGAGGGATAGGCACAACTTAGATCTGCCTGGTGTACAAGAGGAACTGATAAAAGCGATTGCAAGTACCGGTACACCCGTAGTGGTCGTTTTGATAAATGGGAGTGCAGTTACCATGTTGAATTGGATAGATGATGTCAAAGCGATAATTGAAGCTTGGTATCCAGGAGAAGAAGGTGGAACAGCCATAACTGACATCATATTTGGTGATTACAACCCTTCAGGGAAATTAACGATAACCTTTCCAAGACACGTAGGTCAGTTGCCACTTTATTACAATCATAAGCCAACAGGAAGGGTAGATGATTACTGTGATCTGAGAGGTAAACAACCATTGTTTGAATTTGGGTATGGTCTCAGTTATACAAAATTCAACTACAGTAATTTAACACTTTCAAGTGAAAAAATATCTCCAGATGAGAACTTAAAATTAAACTTCGATATTGAGAATATCGGTAAATACGATGGGATTGAAGTGGCACAACTTTATATCAGAAAGAAGTTTTCAAAACTGGCAAGACCTGTTAAAGAATTGAAGAGTTTTGCAAAGGTGAGCTTAAGTGTAGGAGAAAAACGAAATGTAGTTATCGAATTGACACCGGAAGAACTTGGCTCCTATGATGAAAATCTTGATTTTGTGGTTGAACCAGGAATCTATGAATTGATGATTGGAGCATCTTCTGAGGATATAAGGTTGAAGACTTCCTTTGAGGTTAAAGGGTAAAAAATCAAGTAAATGGAGGTATGTGTAATGACAAAACCAGTTTACAAAGACTCAAATCAACCTATTGAAGTTAGAGTTAAAGATCTTCTCTCAAGAATGACTTTGAAAGAAAAAGTAGATCAAATGACATCCGTGTGGGTGAGAAATTATATCGAAAATGATGAGATAGTACTTGACAAAGTCAAAGAGGATATAAAAGACGGAATAGGTCAGATAACAAGATTAGCAGGAACCATAGATCTTGAACCACAAAAAGTTGCAGAAATGGCAAATGAAATACAGAGATTCTTGCTTGAGGAAACAAGGCTCGGAGTACCTGCTATTATCCATGAAGAATGTTTGAGCGGATTCATGTCAAAAGCTGCTACCAATTTCCCTCAGGCCATAAATTATGGTTCAACTTGGAACGAAGAATTAATCCAAAAAGTTGCTGAAACAATAAGAAAACAAATGCGAGCTGTTGGGGTCCATCAAGGATTATCACCTCTCCTTGATGTTTCAAGAGATGCGAGATGGGGAAGAGTTGAAGAAACTTTTGGTGAGGATCCTTATCTTGTCGCAAGGATGGGTACAGCTTATGTTAAAGGACTCCAGGGTGAAGACATTTCAAAGGGTGTAATAGCAACTCCAAAACATTTTGCATCTTATCCATTCGGTGAAGGTGGAAGAAACATAGCACCAGCTCATCTTGGGCCTCGAGAATTGAGGGATGTTTTTCTCTTCCCATTCGAAGTAGCAATAAAAGAAGGTGGAGCATGGTCGTTGATGAATGCATACCATGAGATAGATGGCATTCCATGTAATGCATCCAAAGAGTTATTGACAAAGATTCTGCGCGAGGAGTGGGGCTTCAAAGGATACGTTGTTTCAGACTATTCCTCAATAAATATGCTTCACACAATTCATTTCGTTGCTGAAAGTTTGAAAGATGCAGCCGTTTTAAGCGCTCAGGCAAGTGTAGATATTGA
>DQYP01000210.1 GCA_011043375.1 Thermotogaceae bacterium
AATCTTATAATTGCATGCTGACCAAGTTTTATGTTTGGGTAATCTGACTCATCAATAGTTGATTCTACATAAAAATTCTGGTCATCAACGATTCTAACCGCATTGGTCGAGGTGTTGACCCTGTTTCCTTCTTTCACATTTACTGTTGTCACTACACCACTTATAGGAGCATATACTTTTGTGTTTTCAAGATTTTCTTTTGCCTTTTCAAGTTCGAGTTGAGCGATTTCAATTTGTATTTTTGCTCCATTTAACTTCACATTCTCATAATCGTTCAATGCTTGAAGATACGACAATCTATAATCGATATCATCTATTTCAAATAAAAGATCACCTTTTTTAACTCTTTGACCTTCTTCAACATAGACCTTTTTTACAACACCACTAACGAGTGGTATAACATCATATACATCCTTTGATTTTATAGTCCCCGTAACTGTTATAGAATCTATCAATATTCCCTTTGTAACAGTATATTCCTTATAGGTTTCTTGAGGTTGAGAATTTTTAGATCGTGCTCTGATTAGTACCACAGATACTCCAAAGATTACGATTATGACAATTAAAATTATCCAGAATCTTTTTTTTCTCACCTTATTGGTTCACCTCCAAGGAGTGCGTATATATCCATACCCATCAAATTGTAGATCTGAAGCGTTGATATGATTAATGAAAACTTGGCATTTTCAAGTTCAAGTGCTGAAAGTTTGTAGTCTAATTCGCTCAACTTGAGTTTTGAAGGCGAATAGTACTGAGAATTTTTTGAAAATTCTTCGTAATTCTTCTGTTTCATCTTCAGTTCTATTTTGGATATTTCAAGATTATTCGTGGCTTTTTCAATATTCGTGTATGTCTTTTGGAGCGAGGTCTTTAAATCATCGATCTTTTCTGAGAGTCTTACTCTTTCAATTTTGAGTTTCTGTTCAAGTTCTCTCTTGGTATTTTGTAATTCCCCTTTATCTAATATTGGAATATTAAAAGAAAGGGTTGAAGATAACTTAAAATTTTCTATTGAAAATTCGTTGTTTGTAGGATTGCTATGAGACAATGTGACCGAAATGGCCGGATCATATTTTTTTATAAAATAGTTGTTTAGATTCTTTTCTGCAACTGTGATTGCTATTCTTTGAGCTTCGATATCGAGGCGTTTTTCTATAACCTTTTCTATCTCCTCACGTGAAGGAAGATTGTTTTTATTAAAGCCACTTAGAATTGCAAATAACTCTTCAATAGTGTCCTTTGAGACTTTGCCAACTTTTTTAGCATCTAAGAGACCATTGGAAACTTCGAGAATTTGGTTTTTCAGATTGTACAGTTCTATCTGTTCGCCATATAACTCATCATCGGAAAGTAGCCCTTTTTCATTTTTTTCCAAAGACTGTCTAAACTCTACAGCTTTAATATCGTATTTGGCTTTTAGAATCTCCAATTTGTTGTTCAAATAGTAACTGTTGAAAGTATCCTGTATATAATTAATCAAAAGTTCGTTTCTAAGAGATACCAAATTCCAGAGGGATAATAAATACTGCATTTCATAGGTTAATGAAGAAGTATCCTCTTGAAACAAGTTGTTATTTACCAAGGATATAGCAAAAGGCTCTACTGAAAAAGAATTGCTGTTCGGAGAATAATCATAACTGAAACCTATTTCGGCATTCAAGTTGAAACCATCGACATTGGCAAAATTTATAACCAGAGGTATATTTACTCTTGAAAAGACATTAGAATCCGAATTTTGAGCTGTTGAAATTGTTATCTCGGGATTGAGATTTATAGTTGGCGATTTATTAAAAGCGTTTTCGTAATTATACCGAGCAGTAAAATACTCAGATAATGCACTGAGATATGAACTGTTTGAATTTATATAATTCTCAAAACCAGAAATAACATCCTGACCCACAAGCGTGCCCGCCATTAAAAGCAAGGCCAATGTAGAAAATATTGAGAAGATCGGAATCCTTCTCTTCATCTCTTACTCAACCCTTGTTCTTTAAAAACAGCATCTAATGCCTTGGTGTAATCATCTTCTGCTAAGATGTACAATCTGACAACACTTTTTATAAAGCTTCCTACCCTGTCATAAAGTACTGATAAAGCGGAATAGTAGTTATTTTCAGCATTGTAGTATTCAGTTTCCGATATGAGCCCTTTTTTAAATTTTTGCTCTGCAGTTGATAGATCGGCTTTTAAGTTTTGAACCCTTTCCTTTTGGATCTCTATTTGCGATTGAAGAATTTTTATAGTGAACAAATCATCACTGTAAGAATCAGAAATCCTATTTTTAGTATCTTCCAAGCTGTTTTGGGCCTTTACGTAATTGTTTTTATATGTTTTTTGATCATAGAGAGATGTGTCTGAAGACATCGAATCCAAGTCATATTTAGCAAGTTGCAAAGATATTTCGGATAACTGAATATCCACCGATTTTGATGTCAGCACATCGAGCGTTGGAAGTTCCACTTCCGTACTCGCCGCTTCCAAATCCCAATTGGGTATTTCTTGAGTCCCTAACAAATCAAGGAGGTCTTCTTTGCTTTTTTCAAGATTATATTTTGCCTGTTCCAGACTGACTTGATCTTCCTTGACGATTAACTCTGCATCTATTACATCCGTCTTCGATACCAATCCTTTTTTCTCGAGTTCTTGTTTTCTCGTCAAATCACTTTGAGAAAGTTCAAGTTTGTCTTTAGCCAAGTTATAAGAAATAACATTCTTTTGGTACTCAATATATTCATTAAAAACAGTGGATACATGGCTATACAAGCTCTCCAAATAGGATTGATAAACCGATAAATAAGATCGCTTTGCCATAAGTTCCTCTTTAATCGTCTGAGCCTCTTTTAAAGCCTTATCGTGGTCCATTTTGGCTTGTTCAAAGGCTATCAAAGCATTTTGGAAAGATAGATTATTTTTTTTAGCATTCTCGATGATATCACTCACACCAGCCAAAAGTCCTGAAGATATAAAAATCAAGGCAAGTAAAAACAAGCATTTTTTCAAGATTCTAACCATATTCGCCCCCTCCTTCAATAAACTGATTTTGTTAGCTAAGAATATTGATATAAAAAACTTATTATTTGTTAGAATAAGATTCCTCGTCACTATCGTTCCTCGGAATGACAAAAACAAAAGAAATATCCTCCCGAAC
>DQYP01000063.1 GCA_011043375.1 Thermotogaceae bacterium
AGGTAGTACTCTATTGGTCGTTTTTCTATCGATTTCAGGTGGAACTTCACTTTGCCACTTCCTCTTGAGCCACCTCCACCAAGATAATCATCTTCAATCATTTTCAATGTTCCCAGAATGTTTTTGATATCTTCTTCTACATGGCTTTCGTCATAAGCGGTGTAAACAATTTCAAATTTAAATCTTGCTCCTGCGGGTACTCTTTCTATTTGCCTGGGATTTGCTGCTGCTGTGACTCTATCAAGGCTATTTTCTGTTTTCCATTCAGTATAAGGCACATCAGTGTCCAAATCAAATAATTCCTTAGCAGACTCTTTGGTGAGGAAAGAATCTCTTACAACAATTTTTGAGGGAATGTTTTCCCCACCACTCTTACCAGAAGTAGCACCAAAAACCCTGCAAACTTCGCACTCTTTATCTGTGCACTCATGTCTATAGATTGGGTTGTTATGAGTCCCGCCATTCCTATCGAGATCTTTATTTAAGGAAAGTTCTAAAAGAGACCTCATTTTTCCTTTCAACGAACTACCTGGGATATAAGGCTGATTGGTTTTTGGGTCTCTAATTACAGTTGAATCTAAGCCGCCAATACTTACTGAAAGCGTCACCCCACCAATGTGTAACCCGGTCAAAACTTCAATTTCTCCCGAAAAAATGTATTTTGCTTTTAATGCCATTTTAGCACCTCCTCATCCACCGTAATATCTGTGATATGCTATTAGGCTATCGTAAAACTGCTTGAATTTTTCAAAGTCTTTTGCATCTTTGATTTTTTCAATAGCAACTGTTATCAGTTCTGAAAAATCCTTGAGTTTCCTATCACGACCTGCCATATAAGCAAGTAAAGGTTTCATCAGAATAATTTGGTTAATATCAAACTCTTTTGAAGTTCTGTAATTTTCCCATTGCTTAGATATTTCGCCATGGAATTTCCTGAGATTCGATGAGTTTACTCGTAAAGCCTTGGCAGCTTTTTCAGCAGCACTTACTAATTCTTCTGTTGAATACTCCTTAAAAGATTTTAGATTTCTAAAACAAGTTATGACGTTTTTTAGGTCATCGTTCTGGTTGTTATGTTGGTTATAATGGCGATTTTCTGGCACAAAAAACACCTCCTATCGTAGAAGCATACTTACCCACTGTATAGTTTTTCTAATTACTTTGCTATTCCTAATATTACCTTTGAGAATTTCCTCAACAAGTATTTTTTCTGTTTTATCTCCTCTGGCTGCCATATAAGCCAAGATGGGTTTTGAAAGGGGATCTTCGATATTTTCAGAAAGACTAAAGAGTTTGAAAAGGAAGGATTTATCAAGCGATACTTGGGGCTTACCGCTTTTATAGCTCACAAGCATGTTGACCAATGGAACTATTTTTTGTTCCACTTCTTCCCAACCTAAAACATCCTTGTTTTTAATACCAGGTTCCTCAGCATAGAATAATGAAATTGCGTTCTTGCTGTTCCTGAATTTTTTCGCAGCACTCTCGGCATTTTCCGCGATTTCAGCCATTTTTTGTATTGGGATTTTGGGACCGGCAATCACTATCCCTCCAGAGATCGAAATAGCAGGATTTCCACCTACGTATTTCTCCAAAGCTCTTCGAATTTCAATGGAAAGTTCCGTGATATCATTCCATGAGCCGACTATAAAAATATCGTCTCCACCAGCATATACAATTACCACATCCCTTTTTTCATTTTGCTCAGGATTGAATTTTACCTCTTTTGGTAAAATACCCGCACAAAATGATGGCAAATAGAGCTTAAAGAAGTTGGTTAATCTTTCGGATAAACTGCTTGTTCTGGAAAGTGTTTGATCGCCTTTTTTTAGTCCCTTTGAGAACACATTTCCAAGATTGTCAAGATCAGCCCTGTAAATAGCAAGTTTTTTAATGCCAATGGCTTTTTCCGCAAGCCTGTCGGCGCTTCCATTTTCCGCTGTATAAGCGGCAAAAGGAATCGGAATGATTCCAGGTGAATTTGCCTCATCTTCACTTGTGTCAAATATCTCCTTTATCTTAAATCCTTTTAGGTTTGGTACGAGATCCAAAGATTCGACCAGCTTGTACTTTTTGTCAAAAATCTCGTATCCGTTTTCATCCTCTATTAAATATTTTGCTTTGACTAATTCACCACCGAGATTCCACATCTCAGAGCAGAAATCGCAAGCAATGCCTTTTTCATCCCCGATTGAATGAAGTTTTTTGACTCTTGCACCACATATTTTGCAACTTTCTCCTTCGCTGTATTGCAGTCCAATAATTTCTTTAAGCCGGTTGAGTTTTGGGTGCAATTTAGCATCCTCTATCTTTCGTCCCAGCTTTTCAAAAACACTTCCCATATCTTTGAAAGCTTTGGCGGTAAATGATTCACTTTCGATAATCAAGGCAAGGTTTATGTGTCTTTTTTCCAACCATTGGTTTAGTTCTTTTTTGACTTTATCAAGTGCCTTTGCCGTTTTTGTAGTATTAGGAAGCACCAAATAGAAATGTCCGCCACCTATAAAATGTACATTAGTTCTAAATAAACCAAGTTCTTCCAAAATGTGTTGGACAACTCTTTCCTGAAGAAGTTCGAGGAAAAAGGATCTAGCTCTTAACGATTTTAGGGCTCCTTTAGATGTAATCGTATAGATGAACTTTTGGGTTCCCGATAGATCACCTTTTACAAGCAGAAAGGCAGGTTCATCGGATTCGAAGTATTTTTTCAATTCACTATAAGTACTCGTTAGAAGTTCTTTTTTATTTTCTTTGGCATAAACATACATACATGTTGCTATCATTGCGGTAGTTTTTAGATGATCGTATAATGAAACATCTGGATGCTTGTCATAACCAACAGAGGTTTCAGATGGAATTGTCGAAAGATATTTCTTTAATATTACCGATAAGTAATCGGGATTTTCAAGCAAACCTTTGTGGTTTAGCTCGTTTCTTAAAGTCTTCTCAAGAGTTGTAAGATAATTTTCCATCTTATCGTTTTCAACACTGGTGACGGGGAATGAAGGAATGACAAATCCTTCTTCGTTGGTAATATACGGTTCCGGAACTATATATGTTGAATGATCATTCCCCTTTCTCATTACTAAATCGAAGATGTTTCGGAGAGGAGAAAGAGTTTCCC
>DQYP01000046.1 GCA_011043375.1 Thermotogaceae bacterium
AAAGAATAGATTTTGGAAGTGGAATTATTTTTCTTTGCGTTAAGAAACGATATTAGACCTTTCCTATTTCTAGATAGCTTGTTTTCAATGATTGCATATACATCAGGATTAAAGGTCTTAAGATTCTTTTCTGAAATTCTATAAAGTTTAAACTCACCGTTTCTAGTTAAAGAACTTTCCCTAACAGTTTCACTAAATGCTACCAGAAAAAAATTCTTTATTTGTTCATTATCTATATTATCAATATAATGTTTTAAAATAGCTAATTTTATTTGAACATCTTTAGTGAACCAATAATCAATATTGTCAAATTTCGGAATAATAAACGAATTATTTTTCTTTATTCCAAATCGCAAAGAAAAAATCCAGTCATTAAAGTCTTTCAAATATAAATCAAGTGTTTGAATATTTATTGGGGTAGTTTTGGCTTTCGCAATTAAACGGGCTAGAGGGTTTAAATCTGTTCCAACTGCATTAATGTTTTTCACATTTGCATCTACTAATGACGTGCCAGTGCCGCAATAAGGATCAAATAATAGATTTGCATTTTTCCCATATTTTTCTATGAGCCTTGCTGCAACTTGTGGAATCATCATTGCAGGGTAGCTATGAAAGCAATGAGTTAAAGTTTTTGTATTTGCGTCTTCAAAATCCCAACTTTCGTCTATATATTTTTTCTCGAGAACTGTTTCCATATAATTAACCTTTCATAATAAAACTGTCATTGTAATATATGAATTTTAGAAATTTAATAAAATGCAAATCTTATACAGCATAACATATATTAGACTGCTAAAAACTTAATATCCTGCTTTCTTAAGCAAGATATTAACAGAATTAAATTTTATTTTCATCTTCATTTCTTAATCAAATTCCTCTTACATTTGTAGTGAACTGATTGGTGTAATTATATGTCAATAAAAAATATAATCTGCTGAAATCTGCAGCAACAATTAACAAATATGTGTCGTAGGGTTGGGCATCAGGAAAGATCGGGTTCATGAGTTGTAAGTGGAAAAATGCCGAGAGCAGAATGCTGCCACGAGATCTATTGAACAGTGCTATCGAAATAACGCTTATTGCCAGGAACCTTGCAAAGAATGCTGCGAACGACCACTAACTCTGCCGTGTTCCACTCATTAAAGAGCATGTCTTAAGAGCATCAAAAAATAGAACTAACCTGAGATATTCTTACTTTTTCCCAATAAAAAACAACGAACTCGCCGGAGCATAACCATGTTCATCCAACCATGAGAAGAAGTCATCAAACTTGGTTTGAAATTTTGAGAAATCAGGAAGATCCTCGTACCGCTTCATTGCCTGTACGATTCTGGCTTTCATAGCTGTAATAAGTTCATCGTCTTTCGGATTTTCCATTGGGTAGGTCACATCATATTCTTCGAGAGAGGAGAGATTCAGACCATTCATGATCTTTCTAATATTATCCCGGGTAAAGGTATAATCATGATAGTCTCCTCGTGCCATATCAAGTTCTGCACTGAGGTGATGCACCTTGATGTGTGATTGTTGAGCATCGGATTGGTCGCCATCCACATACATCTCACTCACCATAAAATAACCGCCGGGCTTGAGGACGCGGAGCATCTCTTGCAGAACAACATTCAGATTTTTCATATGATGGAGCGAAAATTGGATGGCAACTGTATCGAAATGCTCATCTTCGAAAGCCATATTCGTTGCATCCATGTTCAAGAATTCAACCGGCTTGCCTTCGAAATTGCCTTTTCCTGCAGCAAGTGCCTTTTCATGCGTATCGATACCAACAAAACTATCATAATCTTTCAGCGCAGGCATAAGCGCAGCAATGAATTGACCGACACCGGTTGCGACATCGAGTACTTTTCCTCCCGATATCTCCTTTAACCGCTTGTCTAATTTCTCCATATCCATGTGTCTTTTTCAATGTGCTGGTTTTTAGAGGTCAATAAATGTAATTTCATGGACAAAATAATCAACACAAGAAAATCGTGCTCAATAGAAAGATCAAAAGATATGAATATCATTCAAATACTACTACTCTCGATCGGATTGGCAATGGATGCCTTTGCTGTGTCCCTTGCAAGTGGTTTTTCTTTGAAAAAATCATATCTTCTTTGGGGCTTCATTATAGCAATGTTCTTTGGAGGATTTCAGGCGATCATGCCCGTCATCGGCTGGCTTGGAGGATCTTTATTTCAACAATATATTCGGAACTTTGATCATTGGATCGCCTTTGGCTTGCTGTTGATCATAGGAATAAGAATGATCTATGAAGCGTTCGTCTCTCATCCCGAGAAGAAAATCATACAACCGACTAATTTGCTTGTATTGCTTGGACTGGCAATCGCTACAAGCATCGATGCACTCGCAGTTGGCTTGAGTCTTTCACTGATTGATATTACAATACTTATCCCTGCTTTACTTATTGGTATTGTGACGTTTATACTTTCGTTACTTGGTGTTATGATAGGAAAAAGCATGGGATTGCGTTTAGGCAAGAGAGCACATATCTTTGGCGGTCTTGTTTTGATAATAATCGGATTTAAAATTTTATTTGAGCATCTTTTCTAAAACAGGTACACCCTCAAAAATTGGAGGTTGATTTCTTTGAAGCAATTTGAATAAAGGGTCTGCTGGTTTTATTAATATAAAGTTAGTTTACAGATTCCTGCTTTTGCGGGAATGAAGGTGTTTTTTCTATGTGGATAAGCTCAATCATTATTGATCAGTGTTCCATTACTCTGCGAGAGGATAAAATCAATCATTTATATCAAATACAAATCCCTCCTTTTATTTTAACGCCATAGACGTGTCATATATTTTTAAGAATCAATAAACTCTAACAAGATTGGAATCTTGTTTTACATTATTAATGCTGTAAGCATGAAATATTTTTGCTGAAGGCGTCAGCCTTCGGTAACAAGAAAAGATACAAATTAAGCGCCATAGGTGCGGCATGTTTGGTAATTGTTCATAATATCGTACATGTTAATTAGAAATCATAAGAGAAATGAGGATTCCTGAAAAATTCTATGTGTTATTTGGACTTATTTTAAAGTGGATAATCACATGGTTTTAATCGCCCATGAAAAATGATAAACCTTGCGAATGGTCAAACGA
>DQYP01000249.1 GCA_011043375.1 Thermotogaceae bacterium
AAATATTTTGCCCCAACTTGCTCCATCAACACGTGCAGCTTCAAGGGTTTCCATTGGGAGAGATTTGAACATTTCTCTCATTATCACAACTGCCATTGGAATGTTGAAGGTAACATTGACTATAACCAATGCCCAAACAGTGTCTAAAAGATGTAAATTTTTCATTATTATATATATTGGTATCAAAACCACTGCAGGGGGTAATATTCTCTGAGTTAGAAAGAAAATGTATATATCAGTGTTTTTGAAAAAGCCTTTGTATTCAAAAGCGGTCAAAGCAAATCCCACAAGTGTTCCCAAAAATACTGCAATTACAGTTGATATCAAAGCAACTATTGTTGAATTTTTGAGTGCTTTTAAAACAGAAGGGGTGGTTAATTCAACTTTCCAATTGTGCAAAGTTGGTTTAAATTGCAATATTGGTATCCAAGCCTTTTGAAATATCTGAGATGGAGTCTTCACTGAATTTACAAAAGCCCAATAAAATGGAAAAAAGGCCCAAATTGCGAATATTATAAGTAAGACATAGACGATCAATTTTTCATACCATTTGAGTTTCATGATATCACCTTCCTAAATCGTTTAACTACAAACATTATCAATGGTATTTCAACTAACAAAAGTATTACCCCCATTGTGGAAGCATAACCTATGTTAAAATATTTGAGCCCTGTTCTGTAAATTAAGAATGAATATACCTCTGTTGCTCTACCCGGACCTCCAATTGTCAAAACAGCAGGAAGGTCAAATATCTTTATGGATTCCATGATTCTTAATATCAGCACTATAGTGAATACCGGTAATATTAGAGGGAAAGATACGTATCTAAAAACTTTCCAGCGGGATTTCGTATCAATGTAAGCAGCTTCATATAACTCTTGCGGAATGGATTGAAAACCTGCCAAAAAGACTATAAAACAAAAGGGTGTCCATTGCCAAACATCAACGATTGCGACAGCAACTTTGGCCCAGAAAGGATCTGAAAGCCATGGAATAGGCGATAGTCTAAAAAATTCCAATAAGGAATTCATTGGCCCGCCTTCTTCATAATATATTGTTATAAATAGAAATGCAGCAGCTACTGGGGTAGCAAAAAGTGGTAAAGAAAAGATCACTCTGAAAAATTTATTCGCTCTGATTGGTCTATCAACTAACCAGGCTAAAAATAAACCCAGGAATATTTCTATGACTATCGCAATAGAAATTATAGTGAGTGTTACTAAAATGGAATTTATAACTTTTTCGTCTGTGAAAAATCTCTGATAATTATCAAAACCGACAAACCCACGAATCTTTCCAAATTTAAATCTATGAAAACTCAAATAGAACATATAAACAAGAGGGTAAATAGTGAAAGCAAGAATCCAGAGAGCAGTTGGTAATACAAATACAGTTTTGACAAGTCTTTTTTTCACATTTATACCTCCTTTAAGTAAAAAGGGCGCCACGAAAGCGCCCTTAATTATTATTAGAAACTATAATTATCAATGATATTTCTTATATTCTGCATCGTTATCCTTTGTCCAACCGATTGATTCTCTGTAAAGCTTGAGTAATTCTTTTCTACCGTAAGAATCTGTTATATCTTCCCAATCTTTGTATATGGCATCCAATGCCCCATCAACTGTTTTTTGACCAGTTACAACCTCTGAAAGATGTACATCGAGTGCATACCAGTATTCAAATGCACCGGGTATCATGAGATACGGGAATATAAGATCAGCATAGAAGTTATCGTAATAAGCCGCTAAGTATTCAACAACATCTCCCGGATCCCAACCATAATTCATATACTCTCTCAAAGAAGCTACACCTATAGGTCTCAAGAAGTGAATCTTCCATCCTGGATCAACACCGGTCCAACCATTTGCAACATTCCAGAGTGAGAAATCTTTTGTTGCCATGAGCGATAAAAAGTCATAAACAGCTTCTGGATGCTTGGAGTGTTTGAATATGACTCCATGCCAGCTACCACCTGTTGTGTTACCAACAACGTTTGGTTTATCAACAGTGAATTTAACCCATTTGTTGTGCACCACATCGTAAGATTCCAGTGTACCTGGAAGTATACTTGCACCGATTTTACCTCTAACCTTACTCCTATTTGGATCTTGTGCTAATGAACCAAGATCACCCCAAGTAAAGGTTAAAACAGCCTTACCCTTCAAGAAATAATCCCAAGCTTCTCCGAGATCCCAGGAAACTTGCGCTTTTGGTCCTGTTTGAATGAGTTCAAGCAAAAATTCTAACGCTTTCTTATGTCCGGGTGACTTAACAAGTGGTTTCATATTTGTAGGATCAAACCAGTAAAGTTTTGGGTTTTCTGGGTTTATTACGAAAGGAGCCGACAAAGACATAAAGTGGAACATTCCTTGGCCACCGACTTTCAAGTGCATTACAAATCCGTGATCCGCTTCTCCATCACCATTCCAATCCCAACCCGTGAAGAATTTTGCTATATCCAAAACTTGATTCCAAGTTTTTGGGGGAACTGGTAGATCATAACCATATTTTTCTTTGAATTTTTTTCTGTATTCAGGATTTGTTAAAACATCATACCTGTAATAAAGTACCTGTCCATCAGAATCATTTGGTACACCATACCAAGTATCTCCCCATTTATGCAAGGTTTGCAACGATGGTGGAAGCCAGTCTTTATCCCAGTATGGATGTTTACCACTGTTATAAAATTTATCAATCGGAACAACAAAATCTCCAGCAACCAAATCTCCGAGCCACCACGAACCAATGAGTGAAGCATCAAAATTTCCTGCTCCACTGATGAGATCTTCCATCATTTTAGAATAATGTTGTGTAAATGGAATTTCGATTATTTCTACTTTTCCACCAGTCTCTTTTTCCCAAATTTCAGCAGCTTTGTAAAGTGGTCCCGATATTGCACCTTCCTTCCCAGCTTGATTAACGGTTATTCTGATTGTTATACCTTTGTAGTTTCTGTCAGCTGCCAGTAAGGTAAACGAAAGCGCCAAAACTAAGACTAAAACGAGCAAGAATTTAAACCTCATCAACATATCCCCCCTTTAAGAAAGTGGATTCTGTTAACTAAAAGTATTGAAATTTATCAAAAACCTCATTATTCTTTAAATAGGGGATACCCCC
>DQYP01000313.1 GCA_011043375.1 Thermotogaceae bacterium
ACAACTTGGAAAATTCTCGTAATAGGTGTGGACAAAAGAGGAAAATACGCTTCAATAAACAAAGAAATAACAACCGCAAAAGATGTGATTTTAACTCCAATACTACCAGAATATTTTTTATCTGGAGATGTGATAAAGATTGGAGCGATGATATCAAACAATACTTCAAAAAATCAGAACTTCAAATTGTCTTGTGAAACCGTTAATTATACTTTTTCAGATGAATTATCCGTCCGAGAAAAATCAAGAAGTGTTGTAAAATTCGTTTATAATGTCCCAGAAGTTGAATCACGCGAGATAAAAGTCAAAATGACAGCAAAATCCCTAAATGAGCTGAATATGGGTGATGGTGTACTCATCAGCAGAGAATTAAGACCCCGTGCTTTAAATAGAGAATGGCGAAAATCAGGTATTATCAATGATAAAACTGAAATTCTAAAACTTTCTCAAGGAAAATTCAGTGGTTCTTTATCCATTTCAACCGATATTCTGGGAATTCTTATCGATTCAATAGAAGCACTCGTGGGTTATCCCTACGGTTGTGTAGAGCAAACCATGAGCAAGTTCTTACCCACGATAATATACAAGAGATTACTAAAAAAAGTAGAAAATAAGCTCGAATTTCTGGAATCCGAAAAAGTAGATGAAATAGTGACCGAATCTTTGAGAAGACTCTATGGATTTCAGCATCCAGATGGTGGATGGGGATGGTGGAAAGATGATCAAACTTCTACTTTTATGACAGCCTATGTTATGCATGGTTTCTTTATAGCTATGAATGAAGGATACGATATAAACGAAGATGTTCTAAAAAAAGGCTTAAACGCCCTGAAAGATCTGTTGATAACTGAGAAAAAAGATAGGAATTTTTATTACATGCTCTATGTTCTCGGCCTTTACAAGAAAAACACGTTGGGAACTATCACATTAAAAGACATAGAAAATAACTATGAAAGAATCCTGTATCTGTTGGCTGATCTGAGAAATGAATCCAAAAATTCCAAATTGTTGAAAACTATAATCAAGGAATTTAATGGCAATGATCATATAAAATTCACGGATACTCCATATTTCCTCGATGAAATTCAATTGAATGCTTTACTGTTACTTGAACTCTCAAATTTTAGAGAGGATTCTGCTGAAATCGCTAAAATATGTGATCGTTTGACAAATTATTTGATCTCAAAGAGAGTAGGAAGAATGTGGAAAAACACTAAACAAACAGCCTTTTGCGTTTTAGCGTTGTCGAGGTTGAAAGACCTTGAACAAAGAAAAATATATGCCACCCTCATCATAAATGGCGAAAAAAAATTCTCTGGATACATCGAAGGAAATTTGAAAATACCAATTGAAGGTGAGAACACCTCAATACATATGAATATCTCCGGGAATGCTTATTGGAGCGTAAGTGGTAAAATCTCAATACCACTTGAAGACTACAACCCTATATCTTCAAAGTTTGCTATAAGTCGAGAACTTCAAAAAAGGATCTCGATCAAGTTGAACAAACAGGATGTCAATCTTTTTGTCCCCATAGACAATGAATTCGTTATCCAAACCATAGAAACCGTACAAGCCTCCACATCTGCTGTGGCTGTTTTATCCTACAGTCTTATAAATGCTGATTCAAGTGCTTTTGTTTTATCAGATCACTCCTTGATTTTTAACAATGAGTATACAGGCCTCGTACTACATGGTGGGTTGATAGAACTGAAAAATAATGAATTACTGGTTAAAGGGACATTATACAGAGATGGTGTTCAATTGACCAATGATGGTATCTACAAATTGAAATTTAAAAAAGGTCAACCTTTGAAAACAGGGGACATTGTGAGAAGTAAGATAAAAATATTTGGTTCCGGAGAATATGTGATAATCGAAGACCCGATACCCTCAGCTGCAATTCCAATGAAAAATTATAGAGAAAGGTTAGGAAGAAAGTTCTTTGAGGAATCTCGCATTTATGTCCAAAAAGAGATCAGAAAGGATAAAGTACTCGTATTTCTTCGAATTGTAGGCAATTTTACCACAATTTACAATTATTACCGAATCATGTTCTCTGGCCAATTCACTATTTTACCGGCAAAAATCTGGGAGATGTATGATACAGACAATTTTGCAAGTTCAGAATTCGATGAAATAGAGGTGGAATTTTGAAGAAGTTTATCCTCGTGTGTGTATTTCTCATTATAGGGTTGAATGCTTATTGCTTCAAAAGTTTTGAAGTCAATCCTTTCGATTTTATAGGCACCAGAGAAATAGCAATTTTGAAAGAATTTGGAGTAAATATCGATGATATCCCTTTCAACATCCCCGTCATAGAAGCTGACAATTTAACGGAATTTGTCAATCTTTCATACGCACCGTATTGTACAGCCGGTGTGACTATCAACGGTATGATATACATTCAGAACAGAAACTATCTTTTAAAAAGATTCAATATAACATTAGAACATGAAATATTTCATGTTATATTACACAATCTTGGGCTACCGCACTGGTTTGAAGAGGGTTTGGTTTGTGAATTGACTGAGGAATGGAAAGATAAAAAGAGAAGTATAATAGATGTAGAAAAAAATTCCCTGGAGAATCTGGAAACACAATGGGAGTTGGAATCGTATTCTTACTCTTGCTGGTTGAGGGTTAAGGAGATAATGGGATTTTGAGCATCTGAATTTTCTTTTTGGTTGTATAGACTTTATCGTGATATACTTTCAATTGAAAGTGATTTTTCAGATAAGGATGCTAAGGAGGTAAGGGAGGATGAACAAAAAGAGATTCTTTATTCTACTTTTAGCTGTTTCCATTGTGGTAATATTTATAGCCACCTCTTGTGATCTATTGAAAAAGGAGAATCCTGTAAAAGTTAATAGTGCGCCGAATGAACCTTCTTCGCCTGTTCCGGCCAATGGAGCTACTAACGTTTCGATAAATACCTTGCTTAGCTGGGTTTGTACTGATCCAGATAGTGATCCATTGGTTTACAATCTATATTTCGGTACTGATGAGCAGAACCTTACACTGAAAGCTGCGAATCTAACTTCAAACAGCTATCAGTTGAGTAATCTTGAATACTCAACCACATATTACTGGAAAATAGTTGCAAAGG
>DQYP01000317.1 GCA_011043375.1 Thermotogaceae bacterium
GAGCAACACTACCCCAGCTACTAAGTAGGACTCCTCATCCGCCAAGGCGGATGGGGAGTCCTTTTTTCATGACCTTATTTTCATTTAAAAAGGACCGCTTTACGGAGAATAAGGTATTGCCTTTTGAAGTTAGATACTGTCTATTTCTCATTTATGATTGAATCGATCAAATATTCATTTGAATTGATACAGATATTCAACCTGAAGAGCAATTAATTGCCTATATTATTGTATATTTGCGTGTAACAAGCAATATAATGCTTATGAAATACAGTATTTCATTAAATCAAGACATTCTTTTAGACTTAGGTAAAAGATTGAAGCAGCACCGTCTAAATCATAATTTTACATCTGGTAAACTTGCAGAGCTTAGCGGTGTTAGTATGAGAACTATTACAGGATTTGAGAGAGGGGAAAAAAACATCTCGCTCGTAAATCTTATTGAATTACTCAGGGCTCTTGGATTAGTAAATAAGCTAAGTGAATTAATACCAGAGCTTCCATTGCTCAGTCCTTTGGAGCAAATTGAAATAGAGAAAAAAAAGAGAAGGAGAGGTGGTAAATAGATGGGAATTGAAGTATACATATGGGAGAAATACGTTGGGGCATTGGTAAAAACCTCTCAGGGAATAGCATTTCAATATGACCCGGAATTCAAAAAATCCGGACTGAACCTTTCTCCGCTAAACTTGCCCCTTGAAGGGAAAGATGTTTATATTAATGAAACAGATTGGAAAGATACGGACGGGATACCTGGATTTATTTACGATTCCTTACCTGATCGATTTGGAAACAATCTATTAAGAGCATACTTCACAGATAAAGGTCTCACAGATAATGATATAGATGTTTTTACAAAATTACAATATATAGGTTCCCGTGGTATGGGCGCTCTTGAATATCACCCAGCACAAGAGACTGAACAAACAGATGATGTAATTTCGATGGAGGAAATCGAAAAAATATCGGCCATAGCAACTCACGGCAAAGAAGCTCTTAATACTAACCTTCAGGATAAAAAAGCGTTACTTCAAATTCTTCATATAGGAACTTCAGCAGGCGGTGCCAGAGCAAAAGCGTTAATTGCGATTAATAAATTAACCGGGGATATTAAGTCAGGGCAAATTCAACATAATTCAAATTATGAGTATTACCTCATAAAAATTGATGGAGCTAATGAAAAAGAATTGAGTGAACCAAGTGGATTTGGAAGACTTGAGTATACTTATTCCCAGATGGCGAAAGATTGTGATATTCAAATGACTCATTGTTCATTGTATAATAATTTGCACTTTTTAACTAAGCGATTTGACCGAAGTCAAAATGGGGAGAAAATTCATGTACACTCACTTTGCGGCATGCTTGGATTAGATTATAACCGTATTGGTGAATATTCCTATGAACAATATTTTCTTACTGCCAGGAAGTTAGGATTGGGTCAGGATACAATGGAGGAGATATTCAGAAGAATGGCTTTTAATATTTTGGTTCACAATTGTGACGATCACACAAAGAATTTCTCTTTCATGATGACGAAGGATGGAAAATGGTCTCTCAGTCCAGCTTTTGACATATGCTATTCATATGATAGCTCCAATGAATGGGTAAATGGACACAACATGAAGGTCAATAACAAAAGGACAGATATTACATACGGGGATATAATGACCGTTGGCAAGAAATTCAACATTAAAAAACGTAAGGAAATATTTAAAAAGATGAAATTCATAGTTGATAATTTTCAGAAATATGCAACTAGAAATCATGTAATTAAAGATTTAATAGCTGAGGTTGAAAAAAATCGACCAAAAATTGATGGCAACTAAAGGTTGAATTATTGAATGCATCTATCCATGAATTCATATAATCAATCACTTCCGCCAAATCCTTCAGCAATTTGAAGTTAGATGTTTGGCTTCGCCGAGCTAAAGGTTCACCTACCCCCGCTACTAAAGAAAGCCTTGCGTGAAAACGCAGGGCTTTTTTCATTCTTGGCCTCAAGCTTGCTTGAAAGGGCATGGAGGGAAAAAGGACTGAGTGAGTGAAACGAACCAAGGCTTGCTTTAGTAAAGCCCCCCCCCATATGGTACTCGCGATCCGCCGCAGGCGGAGAGTGTCAGCACCATTTTCCTCACATAAAAATTGGTTTTTGTTTTCCATTCAATCGTAAACAAAAGGAACTTTGGAATCTTTCCACCGTCTCTGATATTAACATAAAGGGAAACCAATATGCAAAATATCAATTTACTGATCCCTACATTTTTAGTGATGGCAAAAGCATATCCAAACCTAAAAGTTGGTAGATTATATTACCGTATCGTTGCTGATATTATTAACCTCACACAATTCATTGAACTTTTCCTGATTGAATCCAAAAAAGGTTTCAATATCTGGTATTTACTTCCTGCATTTAGATTTTAAAAAAGCCCTAAGATCAACTGGCCCTGTCTTATAATTGGCAATCCTTTCAAGAAGCCAAACAGTAGCTTTAAGTCTGACTGAGAGATTATCACAGTGAATTGCCTCTTCGATAGATTGTAATGCATCCTCATAAAACTGATTGCAAGTCTTTCAGATAATTGTTTCCTCGAAATAGCAGGATTGGATTTTATTAGCTCCAGAACTTCTTGTTGCCTTTCTGTCATTTGTTCAGTTTGACCACCTGCCTGACCACCAACTTGACCACTTGCTTGACCACCTTGAATTGGGAAAACCATCCGGAGAAAGTTTTTCGAAAATGTAAAGCATTCTCTTCCGTAACTCTCTAAAATCCTTGGAACCCCAGAACCCGTTTCGCTGCCCTGATCAAACAGGCATATCCATATTCATTGTTCTCAATAAGATCAGTCCTTGATAATGATGCATACTTGGCAACTTTGATAGAAGTAGAGTTAATATCTGAAAGCAGATAGGCAATATAATTGTACTTGTCCGAGTCTGCCAACATTTCCAGATTGGATGCAAAGTTTTCATTCAAAGAGAAACCAGCCTCTTCATAGAAGATCCTCAGCTGTTCAAATCGAAGATCCTGTTTGCGGCTGACTATTTTCCCAAGTGAATTCCGAGTCCGCTTCGAAAACAGTTCCTCGATCATTTTCTGCGGC
>DQYP01000016.1 GCA_011043375.1 Thermotogaceae bacterium
TATGATGGCTCCCCTGGCACTTTTTTATACAACGAGCTTTTCAAGTAATGACAAGCGAATTACCTATATTTTCCCTGAAGGCAAAACCCTGGAAGAAACTCTGAAAATCCATAATTGGATGGACTCAGTTGGGGCAAAATCAGCGTATTCAAATATCAAATTGTCCACGAAATTTTATCCCTCGCAGCCATATGAAACTCTGCTAATGACCTTGTATGAATTATTTAAAAAATCCAGGATGCTTTTCGACGCAACATACCACCTGATCCAAATATCTGATCAGGGAAGAACAACAACCGTTCTTGTAAATGATTCCTTTGATTCTGTCAAAAGGCTTCAAAACCTCTTCAAAAAGCTTGAATCGTTGGGCGGACAACTGAACGATTTTCTTGACTCCTTTATTTACAAAGAAGAGGGAAAGCTGATTACCGAAATCAGGGAAAGGCTTTCTCAGAAAATTCTTAAATTTAACGACCTGGAGAGGTTTATAGAAATGAGCATTTTCAAACTGGATTACCCTGTTAAATACCTGCATGAATTCATGAGAAGCTATTCAAATCAGGAGGTGGGATTGTGAACGACGAAATTTTTGAAATTTGCAAAGAAACAGGTGAGCAAATCGGGAATGTGGTTTTTGAAGCTGACAATTTCGGCGATCTCTATACCCTGAGAAATTGCAAGAATCCTGAAAGCCTTTTCGAAGCCCTTGAAAACCTTTCGGTTAAATATGCTAAAGAAAATTGGACTCTTAGGCTCTCAGAAGATTTTCTCAAAATCCTTAAAGATCCCATTCTTTGGAAAAAGGCAAAATCCTTAGCTGTAATTTTTGCAGTGAACAAATATCTTCAAAGACACTATGCAAGAAGTGTAAAAGACAAAAATGGAGGTGACGCTTAATGGATGTAAAAGCCTTATGTTGGGCACATTTAGCAAAGGTATCAATTGGAAATGTAAATGCGAGTTTTACAGAAGGAAATATTCAAACATCAAAAAAGATAACCGCACCAAATGGTCTTGAGTTTAACTATATCTCGTCCCAATGTCAACGCCACGGCATGAAAGAAAGAATTGCTGAAAAAGGATTCCAGCTTTCAACTCCTGTCGATGCTGATGTCGAAACCACTTTAGGCGATCCTGTCACTTACATCGATGACGATCTTTTCGGATATCTAAAAACAGATGAAAACAAAAGAAGAACATCCCCCCTCAGAGTTACCCCGTTGATTTCACTCTTTCCGTATAAGGGAGATCGTGATCTGCTTACAAAAACCAGAAGGGCTGCTGACCGTGGTGGAAATCTTGTTGAAACTGAGATTTACAGAAACATTTTCAGAGGAGGCGGGCTGTTAGAACTTGATAGAGTTGGAAAATTCGATTCATCAGAGGTTGGTGAAAACTCCTCTCTGGATACAACCAGCGAAACAAAAATAGAAAGAGTTATGACCGTTCTCGATGTACTCAAAAACTTTTGGGCAGGAGGAAAACAAACCAACTTTCTTACCGACCTTTCTCCAAAATTCATTGTTTTCGCATTTCTCAAAGAAAAAGTTCCCTTTCTCCTTGAATACATAAAAGTAGATGAAAAAGGCACTGTATTGGCTGAACCCATCGTTGAAGCAGTTAACAACTACGATGACATAATAGATCAAGTTGTAATTGGCACTACCTCAGTACTCAATTGCAGCGAAATTGAAAGCATAAATTCTCCAAAAGTCGCTGTTGTATCTCTCAATGAAGCTTTCCATATAGTAAAAGATAGAGTCAAAGATCTCTACTCTGAGTGAGCCTGTACAGGCTCACTCCTTTTTGGAGGTGAGAACATGAAGGTTCTAAGGATTAAACTACGAGCTTATACTGCTTCCTTCAGAAAACCCCAGAATATGAAAATACAGGATTCTTTTCCATTCCCTCCGCCAACGACTATAATAGGCCTTTTTGGTGCTGCAATGGGATTAAAACATGATCAAGCACTTAAACTCTTTGAGAATTCCCTTATGGGAATAAAAGTAAATGGCAGCGTTGCAGAAGGTTATGATCTATGGAAAATCAGAAAAACCGATAAAAGTAGGAAAAAAACTTTCAAGTCATTGGTGAAAAGGCAGTTCTACTATTTCCCAGAGTACCGAATATACCTTTTAGATGATGAAAAGCTTCTGCAAAGGTTATATCAAGCCTTGAAAACCCCTATTTACGCTTTGAGTTTGGGAAGAGATGATGAGCTAATTACTTATGTAAACCCGGAATTTATCGAAGGAAATTTCATAACGCAGGGTGAAATAGAGAATGTTTTGATAAAAGGCACGTTGGAACCCGGCCAAATAACCCCATCAGAATTAAATAACCAGCCAATTAAGAAACTTGGCGTATATAGATTAACCAGGAATTTCCAGATTAACTCACGAAAAGGATACAGAACCCCTGTCGGTTATTGCGAATATACATTTGTCAACGTAAAAGTGGAATATTCCGGGGAATTGTTGCACACTCAAGAGGAAAATATCTCACTTTGGAGATGGGTAGAATGATAGAAGCCAAACCGGGACTTTCCTTAACCAAACATACAATAGAAGTGTTGGACTATGCCGCTAAAGAATTTGAAAAAGTGCAGAGCTCATTGATAACAAATGTCCCTGAACAAGAATTATTTGAAGCAATTGTTATCTCATGCGCTTTTCACGATCTTGGAAAAGGTGCCAGGGAATTCTCCTTTTCGGAAAAGAAAAATTTTTCCCATGCTCTTGCTTCCGCAGTACTTGCAAATAACTCACTTCCCGAAATCCCATTAAAAGACTACATAATCTTTGCCATAATGGGACACCATGGAACAAGGTCAAAAGATCTATTTTCAAATCATATAAATCAAAAGATGACCCTAAAATTGCCAGATCTAACAAATGAATATGACAACATAAGGAACTATGTAAAAAACAACTACAAAATTTGCTTGCCGAAATTAAACCCAAAAGCATATACGCCGGCTGAAACGATTAACAGAGTACTCAAAACTTTTTGGTGTGGGACAGGGAACTGGCACCAGCATTCTTTAATTTTAGGAATTTTAAACCTCTCCGATTGGAAAGCATCAGAAGGATACAAGCGTAAA
>DQYP01000301.1 GCA_011043375.1 Thermotogaceae bacterium
TAAAATAGGTAACTTATTGATTTTAAAGCTAATTTATTTTTAGCCCCTAAAATAATATTTATTTTAAAATCAATCACTTACAAAAAACTTGATCATCGAGTATAAGGGATGCTCCCAAAAGGATGCCCATTATTATATGCTGGATTTTCAAATATGTCAAGTACTCTTTAAAAAAAATATTTCAAAAATTTTTTTGATTGGACACCGTTTTTAAGAAATTTAATAAAATCAATAAGTTACATTAACTATATTTATTAGGGAATGGTCACAAAATAATTTTCCGTTTTAGAAAGTTGGTTTCTAATTTTGTCACATTTAAATTTTATTTCACGCTTCGCGCAAACATATATAGTTGTTATCATCAGAACTATACAAGATTGGTATAAACAACATCACTTTTTTAATCGATAGTTTTTTATGTGGAATTATATTAATTAATTAATGAGTTATCAGTTGAACTATGCGTTTCCAAACTGGGCAACTTGGGCAACTTAAACTGGTCACCATAAGGAACGACTCGTCGCCGCCCTTTTCAGATAAATAATTTCACAGAATGAATCTATTTAATATCATGTACTGTAAGGGCAGGCCATCGCGACTGCCCTTTGTGAATTTATTTATATGAATATCTATAGATACTGAATTTATTATCCACAGAAAACATTAGAATCAGCATTTTCATCAATCTTTTTTATACACAAGAAAATTCTCCATAACAAGAACATCTATCCCACTGTTAAGGAAACAATTGACAGCATCACTAGGACTGCAAACAATGGGTTCTCCCATCACATTAAAAGAGGTATTAATAATACATGGGATACCTGTTTTCTCCTTGAATGTTAACAGAAGATTGTAAAGCTTAGGATTTTGCTGTTCTGACAGAGTTTGGACCCTAGATGTATTGTCGATGTGAAGCGCACTGCTCAACTTATCTCTTGTTTGTGTTTTTGCCTCAAAAACAAAAGTCATAAAAGGAGAACTTTCCTTTTTTCCCATTTCAAAAAAATTGTCGGCTTCTGTATCTAAAATCACACCAGCAAAAGGACGGAAACCTTCCCGAAATTTGACTTTGGCATTGATGATATCTTTCATATCAGGAAAAGCCGGGTTTGCCAATATACTTCGATTCCCTAAAGCACGGGGACCATACTCCATTCTGCCTTGAAACCAGCCGATGATTTTTTTAGCGGACAGATGCTCTATAATAACTTCAAAAAGCGCATTTTCTTCTAATTCGCGGAAAGTCACCTCCTCCGATTTCGCATTAAGGGCATTTAAAACTTCTTGGTGCGAAAACTGAGGTCCCAGATAGGGTGTAATGGTGTTGCTTTTGAAAGCCTTCTTCTGGTAAAACGGATAAAAAGCCGCCCCAATTGCAACGCCAGCGTCATTGGCAGCAAATCCGACATGGACATCCTTAAATCTTGATTTTGCCAATACTTTACTGTTGTTGACACAATTCATAGCCACACCACCTTCAAGCAACATGCAGTCAGACGTGGTTTGGTCTTGAAGATACTTGACTTGATGCCATATTGCCTTCTCCGTTAATTTTTGGATAAAATAGGCCATATTTTTGTCATTTTCTTCCGTTCTTACACCAAAAAAATCTTCCAAAAAACGGTAGTAATGCAGCTCTATATTAGACTGTAGCTTGAGCTGGAATTGACCATCGGGCAAAAATTCAATAAAATGACCGAAATCATACTCAGGGGGAGAATTTACAAATGCACCTAGGGCCATCACCTTATATTCATCACAATTCGGCATAAAACCCAAATATTTCGTAAACTTTCGATACAATATGCCAATTGAATCGGGTATCTTAAGCGATACGTCTTGAAAAATCTTACACTGTTCTTGATCGATTTCCCCCATGACTGAAGAGTAGAGTTCTCCGCGACCATCTGTCACCAAAAAAGCACTTTTTTTCATGCCAGATAGGAAAAAGCCACATAAGACATGGGCTAAGTGGTGTGGAACAAAAACAAACTTCTCAGCACCTAAACGGGTTGCCAAGTTTAAATTAAAATCGTCCATGATTTTTTGATGGGAAACCAGGTTATAGCGGTTCCCGCTTGACTAAAATACAAAATAGAGTTACAATATTTACTAATAATTTAACCTCGAATGGAGTATTCCATGCCAAAACCTTATTCAATAGATTTACGTGAAAAATAGTGACTACTTATAACAATGATGAAGGTTCAATGCGAGATTTAGCAGAACGTTTTAAAGTCTCGTTTAGCTTTGTAGCTAGTTTGCTACAAAAATTTTATCTGAATGGCGAAATAGCTCCAAAACCTCATGGAGGCGGATACCCAGCGTCAATATCGGTGTCAGGGGAGGCTTTTCTAAAGGAGTTAATAGAAAGTCAACCGGATCTAATCCTTTTGGAAATTCGTGATGAATATAACCAACACTTTGAAGCAGTTAGTCGTTCAACGATTGATAGAACTTTAACTAAATTAAAAATAACTCGAAAAAAGAAAACGTTATTTGATTCGAGGAAATACACACAGGAGAATCAAGAGATGCGACGCGTTTATGAAAATAACCTGGAATCTCTTGAAACCAAAGCTCTCATTTTTCTTGATGAAACGGGTAATGTTAGAAATTTGACTCGTCGTCATGCACGTTCCCCTTTAGGCACTATGGCTCACAGTGAAAACTCTTTGACTCGTGGCACGAGAATTAGCACGCTTGGCGCATTAGGAATTTCCGGCTTATTGACTGCTTTCTGTTATGAAGGAACCTTAACTGGGTTTTTGTTTGCTTTCTTTGTTAAAGAATTTTTAGTTCCTGTATTAACTTCCTCTAATGTGGTTATTATGGATAACGCGAGAGTTCATGACGATGAAGACGCTATAGCAATGATTGAAGCAACCGGGGCGAGGATAATGTTTCTTCCAGCTTATTCCCCTGAATTAAATCCAATTGAACATATTTGGTCTAAAGTCAAAAATTTTATCAAGAAAACAGTTATCTCAAATACTGAAGAACTTTATCAAGCTCTAGCAGATGCTTTAGAAACAATTACTCCTGATGATGCACAAAACTGCTTTCAACATTGCCTCTAAAATTGTACTTTATGCAAA
>DQYP01000175.1 GCA_011043375.1 Thermotogaceae bacterium
AGTATTATGAAATTCATGCGGATTTGATCCACATCTTACTTCATTGCAGGTTTTACAATTTTCTGGCTCACAATTAATAGGATCTTTTAAATCAACACCACAATTTCTGCACCTAATTGGTTTCTGTATGTATTTATCACATATAGAATGATTTTCATCAATCTTTAAAAAGACTTTACAGGTAAAAGTGAAATATATGCATGTTTTACATACAATCATTTATTTATTCTCCGGGATCAGTTCTGATCATTTAATTTATCAATCCACTCCTGCCAACACTCGGCGCAGACAACATCTCTGGCTATGACCTCGCCTTCGTAAGGACACCTCTCTATCGGAGGGCAACCGGCATTCGCAACCACCCTGACTACTCCCTCTAGTTTTCTCGCTAGCTTGCCCAACAGTTCGGCCATCTCTCTTGAGGCCGCAAAAAGAGGCGCGTCGTCCCAATCTGGCGTATTTTCGTGATCTTTGACTTCTTCTGTCCATGGACCGTCGTTCTTGTTGCCAAATCGTAATAGCCACGCAATCCAGCCGACACTCAATGTTCCTGGTGTTGCCTTCTTGGCTAACGCTGATAATTCACGCGCTCTTTTAATTATTTTCATCGCTTTGTTTCCCGTAAACCATTCCAAGTTTTTCCTTGAGCTTCTTCATTTTTTCCTTTATTACCCGGTTTCTTTCTTCCTCTGATTTAAAATTGGTAAACTTTCCTTCCAGTATTTCTCTTTCTTTTTCGGTAAGACTATTAAGAAGTCTTTCCCTTGTGTCAGCAATTTCTTTCAGTGTCTTGTCCAGGTTAACCTTTTTCTTGGGAAACTTTTCTAAGAATTTTTCTAGTTCTTCTTTTAGTTTTCTTGACATAAAATTCCTCCGTTATTTTCCATGATCGTACCTTTGCTCAACCGTTACAATGACATCATCTACAACAACAAACCTGAATTGTTCGAGAACAAAATACTTTGCCTCATTATCAACTCCATTGTTTATTAATCTTTTTACCTTGTAACGCGGATCTATTTCGGCAGGGTTGGACTTGCGAAATAACTTCATCAGCTTGTTCTCTGCCCTGCCCTCTTTACACCCGGTAATTTTTATGAATTTTTCAATTGCATGTTTTGTTACTTTCATCTTATACCCACCTCTTTTTCTTTTCAATCATTCCTTTTATATCTTCAATCATTTCAAGGAGTTCCCTTCTGTGATGAGCTTCTTCGATGCCTATTTCTTTTAGTGTACTTATGTGTCTATCCAAGTTGCACAGCTTTTCCATCTTGGCGGCAATTGTCTTATACATCTTGTAGGCTTCAACCTCCGTCCCGACGGCAAACTCAATGTCCCTGATTAATTCCTTTATTATTCTTTTTTCAATCATGTCTTGACGTATCATTTCTTCTCTCCTTTTAATAACCATACATAACTGCAAATCTTTTCACAAGATTTCCACCTGGAAGCTTTAGGACATTATCCCAAGTAAAATGAAGTCTGGTATTGTTGTGAGTATTATATGCTTTATTATAATATACAGATTTAATGCCGAACATGCTGCGAATTTCATCATCACTTTCCACATGACATAGTAACACTCTCTGCCTGGCCGATTCAATGTAATTAACACATGCTAAATATCTCATGATTGCATAGTGAAGCCCAACACCACTACTGCATATCGAAGCAAGAACATTTAGCGGATTTCTCACAAGATGAATGACTGTCACGTCTTCTAAAAGTTGGTGATCAAGCGACATGCAAGCCGGCCAGCTACTTTCAGCTTGAACGTCTTTCCAATTATAACCCCATGGTCCTATACCGGAAAGATTTTCTTGAATAGTCTTATCGAGCGAAAACAAGTTTTCGTGACCGCAAATAATCCCGGCTTCTGTTAGTGTCCTGGCGATAAATCCTGTTCCACAATGACCAGTGCCAGTTATTAAATATTTTAATTTTGGTTTTATCATGTTACCTGGATAACAAAAACACCTTCAAAACAACATCGTTCTTGTTCTCAACTGGAGTACTGTATTTCACCCTGCAAAACCTGAATGGAAAGCTTATCTTCCAAAACACATTCCTGTTGATTTCACTGAAAAACAAGTGATAGGTACATACATTGGTTTGACAGTCAGGTTCTATCGTACATTCAAGAGAAAGGAATATTGAATCATTTTCTTTTTTCTTGGAAAACGCTTGAACTGCCGCGATCTTCGCGTCTTCTGGAATTGAATAGTAGACGTAATCAACAACTCCCGGTTTTACTTTGGTATTTAGGAGTATTGTGTTTTTTCTGTATTGTTCTTGCTGTTCTTGTTGTTCTTGCTGTTCTTGTTGTTCTTGTAGCTCTTGTTTGATTGCAAGTTCATGGTTTTTAAAGACTACTGAAAGAAAAAGAAAAATACAAAGACACGAAAAAATAATAGCAGCAATTTTCACCAGTGAATTTTCTGACATTTTTCACCTCTCATTATCTTGTTTCAACATCACACCTAAGAGCCATCAAGTCATACAAGTCATTATAACATTCCTGCTGGTCTGCAACACATCTTTCAAGCCAACCGTAATCGTTGTAACCAAACGAGCAGGCATCTAAGAATGGTGTCATGTTGAAGGTGTTGGCCTTCTTGCAAAAACCATTATCCGGGTTTTCTGTCGCATCCGAAAAGTCGTGAAACCAGCAGTAAACATGACGGCACAAGGGATATTTTTCACCAACTGCCAGGAATGCTTCATTGTGTAGTTGTTCCGCAATTTCACAATCGCCTGGTTGTGCGTCCTGGCCACAACCACACATTTGCAGGACGGTAATCAAGACGAATGACACCACCACAGCAGCAACAAGGGTAATTAGTTCAGGTTCTTTGATTTTCATTGTTTTTCCTCTGTTCTTTCGTATGTACGATTCTTAGCCATGCGAGCGGCACGCTCCCTGCGTTGGTGATGTGCGTCTTTCCATGCTTCTTCGCTTAGCTCGCACCAATGCGTACATTTCTGGTTAAAAGATGAAAGTCTCATTACGTCATCAGCGCATATTCGGCCAAATTTGATGTATCCCTTTTTGTTCCATTCCTTTGCAATGGTCATGTCTTCATCGTTCATGTGA
>DQYP01000013.1 GCA_011043375.1 Thermotogaceae bacterium
AACGAATAAAGGAGTTAACCTTCTTTCAAAAATAATTCATCTTCTAAATGCTACTAAAGTTACACCATAGAATCATACAGGTCAGAAATAACGCCTGTGGAGTTGAAGATTACTATCAAAGTGTTTGAAAGTAATACCAACATTTTGGTAAATCATACCACAAAGAAGCAAAAGACTCAATCCCTGATAACAATTTCTTCTTAACAAGAAACTATATTTCTTTCAAGGGATTGGAGAAGCGTCAGAAACACTCTCTCTAAGTATTTTGGAAAAGACGGTTTTTAATACTACTTTTGTCAAAGTTTCTCGAATACTTCATCAACAGTGAGAATTTTCTTAGGAATAGAAACCCTAACGGTTTTATTAGGATCTACGACCTGGCTGACCTTCAGATCCAAAACCATGCTTGAGAGCATATATGCGTCATCCCAGCTCAAATTCAAACCTTTCATTAAATATTCAACAGCATTTTCCACCGCTTCTTTGGAAGCTTCTTCAAGATTTTTACCTGACGCAATGATCATCCAAGAGTTCTCTGTTTCAACTATTGGCCACTTTATCTTCTTATTCTTTATCAGATCCACTTTCAATATAACCTTAGAATTTATTTCACAACCAGCCACACACACTTCTCCATCTCCCATCACTGCATGACAGTCTCCAAGTGCTAAAAGTGCGCCATCTTGATTGACTTGAAAATACAGAGTTGAACCATTTGTTATATCCTTGGTATCCATATTTCCACCATGTTTCCAGGGACTTCCAGTTGGATATTCTCCATCTTTTCGAGAAGGTGCGACCCCTATGACACCTATCATCGGATTAGTAGGTATTTTGATATCATTGAAATAGCAAAAATCCTTCTTTATTTTAACTATATTGGTTTTCGCGCTTTTTACCATATTCCCAAGTATTCCTTCACCCGGGACGGTAACTATCACACCTCTTTCGGGTAATTCTATTTTCAAAATTTCTACCTTTAAAATATCACCTGGTTGGGCACCTTCCACATAAATAGGACCAGTTGCTGGATTGATTTTTGAGAAATCAACTTCCGTTATTAATTGGTCTTCTCGCTTGATTTGTCCATAAAAACAATCATTGGTTTCTACCTCAAAGATTTCCCCGGGTAGTACTCTCTCAACGGGTTTCATTTCGACCTTAAAACTATAAATTACCTTGTCTGATGTGATCCTTTTCATACTTGTTATCCCTCCCTATCATTGGATACATGCGGTATTCACTGATTTTCAATTTCTATCAAAGAAATCCCCTGTCGATTCAACAGGGGATTTCGAGATTTTGTTTATTGATATTACGACACAGAGCATTTTGACCAATTACAATTTATACAGGTAACACATCCTTCTTGCATAGTCAAGGAGTTCTTGCTCAAACATATTGGACAATAGGTGTTACCATTGGCATCGATGTAGTAACCATCTTTCCATTTTAAATCATTCGCTCTTACAAATTTCTCAACCTCTTCGGGATCTTTTGCAGAACCATCTATAGTTATTGTATCTATCTCTTGATTTTCGAGAGCTCTAACAGAAGAATCACCCCATAATTTTACAAAATCCGTTACAGCTTTTTTAATCTCTTCAGCAACTCCCGGTGCATAACTACCTTTGACTTTCTTCAGTTGTTCAAGGATTTCTTCAAGTGATACTCCAGCTCTAAGAGCTATTGATGAAAGCCTACCAATTATCTCCGCTTTTTCCTCACCGTTACTGACAAAGATTTCTATCGCCTCACCATTGTCATCAAAGCTAACGGTTATATAGGTGGTACCATCATCTCTTTTGTACTTTCGCGTGACACTCCTCAAACTATCTTTTCTTGGTCTGGCTCTCAGTTTGTGCTTTTCATCGAGGACAAAAAATTTAACTTTAGGTGCCTCGCTTGTTTTGAGGTTCTTCGTGGATGTAAGTACCTGCGTTTGAAGACTACCATCCCTATAGACTGTTAATCCTCTCACATTCATCTTCATAGCCTTTATGTATATGTCGAGAATATCATCGACTGTTGTGCTTTTTGGCATATTTATGGTTTTCGATATGTTATTGTCAACATACCTTTGAAAAACGTCTTGCATCAAAAGATGATCATCTGGTGATATATCGTGGCTTGTAATAAACACTTTTTTTATATCATCGGGTATGTTATCAATATTTATTAATCTCCCTTCTTCTACTATCCTATTTTTTAGCTCATTGTTATTTAGGAGATCACCTAATTTTCTTTCAAGGTATCTATTTATGTAAATCAGAGGTTCTCGTTCACCGTTTGATTTAGTCATAAAACGGGTATATGCCAACAAAAAATTGGGTTCCAAACCACTTGAAGTATCTGCTATATTAGATATCGAACCCGTGGGAGCTATCGACAAAACCGCCACATTTCTCTTGTGATTCCTCGTTTTATTTAAAAGTTCTCTCAATTCGTCATCTAACTTCGAAATCCCCATAGCGAAAGGATAATAATCCTCATTTCTCCATCTGCTTTTCTCAAACAGTGGAAAATTTCCTTTTTCCTTTCCAAGATTACTCGATTCCTCATATGCATTAAGAGCTATAAAAGCCATCAAGTTTGCGGCAAAGTTTCTACCTTCTTCGGAATTATAGGGGATTTCTTTCAAATACAATGTATCCGCGAATCCCATTATTCCAAGTCCCAACCTTCTCATAGATTTTACCGCTTCATCTATTTCCTTGAGCGGGAAGACATTTACATCTATGACATTATCGAGAAATCTAACAGCTGTTTTTACTACTTGAGAGAGAGATTGATAGTCTATATCACCTATCTTCTCATCATAAAACTTTGCGATATCTATGGAACCCAAGTTGCAAGCTTCGTAATCTGTCAATCCTATTTCTCCACATGGATTGGTTGATCTAATTATCCTCTCAGGATATATAGCAGAATACTTATTCATTTCATCTAAGAAAACCAGTCCCGGGTCTCCAGTTTTCCAGGCATTCTCTGCTATTCTTCTCAAAATATTTCTAATCTTCATCGACGATTTTGTAGAAGATCGAGGATGAGAGAGTGTTATTTCACCGTTCGATTCATAAGCTTCAAGA
>DQYP01000116.1 GCA_011043375.1 Thermotogaceae bacterium
GACAAAAACAAAAAATGTCATCCCGAACTCTTTCCCTTTGTCATCCTGAGCGTAAGCGAAGGATCTTTCGTCGCTAACGCTCCATTGGAATGACAAATAAGTATGTGTTCCTCGTCGTTTCACTTCCTCAGAATGACAATAAAAAATACACCCTGAACATTTCCTTTTTGTCATCCCGAACGAATGTGAGGGATCTTATTTCCACTTGCTATTACTTTTTATACTTTTCAAAGACTTCAATAATATTTATCTGCTTTTTTGCTTCATTGAATATCATTATCACTACTAATTAACACTATCTTCTATATTATGAGAGGTGATAATATGAAAGATCTAAGAAGGCTTGATGTGAAGGAAATCGATAACAAGCTTTTAGATAAACAGGTAAATTTGTTTTACAATTTGATTAATACGTTTTGGAATAATCCCAAATTTTTCTGCAATTTCCTTTTGTGAGTAATTTCCCGACTGATACATCTCGATTATTTTCTTCTTGTCTTCAAAGGTAAAATTTAAACGATGTGTGAGGATTTATCTCCCATTTTTGGTGGAATTCACGGGCTCTTATTAAAAAAAAGGCTTGTAATGTAATACAAAAAGTGATACGATTAAAACCATGAAGATAGAAAATATATCTATTAAATGGACAAAGTGGAGTATTGAGCATATATCAAGGCATAATGTGCAACCAGAGGAAGTCGATATATGTTTATTTGATAATGAACCTATTGTATTTAAAGCTTCGAAGAAGTCAAAAGATAGATATGTTGTCTTATGCCAATGCCCTCATGGAAGATATCTCATGATAGTAATTTCCATACCAGACAGCCAAGGAAATGTAAAAGTAATTACTGCCAGAGATATGGTAAACAGAGAAAGAAAGTATTATCTTTCGAAAAGGAGGTGATAAGTTATGCGAATACCCAAATTTAAAAGCATTAAAGAAGAAGCAAAGTTTTGGGATACACATGATATCACGAGTTTATTAGAAGATATGGATATTGAAGAGATAAAATTTGTGCGTAAGGAACCACTTACAACGTTATCCTTCAGGATAGAAAAGGATAAAGTGGAAAGGCTAAAAAAAATAGCGCGCGACTTGAACATGCCTTATACGGTTCTAATTCGTAAGATTATTGATGAGGCTTTGGCTCACGCTAAAAAATAAGGTCAAGGTTTGAATATTTTTTTGATCTTCTTCCAGAATAGTTCTTTAGGCTTTGGAAGGGCTTTGATTTGATCTTCAATGTTATCGATTTTGGAAAGATAAACTTGAAGTAATTCCTTCAAAGTTCGATTCTCTCTTTCGAGGTTTTCTATCTTTATTATTCAATGCATTGAACATTTCAACGATGTTCTTTGTTTCGTTCTCTTTGGATAGTATTAATTCAATAGCTTGTTCAACTGTGTAGTTATTGGAAATAGTCAACTCAAATATTTGCTTTACAAGGCTTACTAAGACTTCTTTAGGCTGGTTTTAAACACCGTATTTAACCAGTGCGATTAATATTTCCTTACAGTATGGTATTTAATTCCTGATAATTCAGCTATTTCCTTAATTGATGATACCCTGTCTAATGTAAAAACTAATTTACAAGCAACCCAAAAATCTCTTTCCTTCCTTTCCCCTTGGCCTTACATACAAATTGAATCCCTTTTCTTTCATCTTCTCTATCAATTTCATTACCCAATATCCTTTGTTTCCAAGAACTATCGATCCTTCTATATCTTCCAACAAAAACTCTGCTTCTTTTGCCTCATTGAAACTTCCCACATTGAAACTCAACAATACTTTTGCCCTTGCTTCATACAACATGTGTAATCTTAAGTTCTTCCATTTCAATAGGAAGTTTTCCTTTGAATGCTATTTTACCTTCTAAGATATATTGATATAGTCTTCTTACTGATTGTATGTTCAACAAATACATCAAGACGAGGAAGATGGAAAAGATATGATCTGGATATTTTCTAAGATACATTCTTTTAGTATTCTCAAAGACCAGTTTGGTTGTTTTGGATACTAATTTTTGTGGTATTATTATTTTTAGATGGATATTTTTCATGGGGCTACACCTGTTTTTGGGTTTGTTCTCAAACAAATTTTATCAAGGTGTAGCCCTTTTTTTCACTGTTTTACCTTTTCAATTTCTTGTTACATTAGACAGGGTGTTACTACGCTCGATTTTAGAAGAAGGAGTGTGAATTTTTGCCAAGAAAAAACATTTACGTAAAAGAGAAAGATATGAAGCTTTTCAAAGAAGCAGAAGCTTTCGGACCAATTAGTTCAGTTGTGGTAAGAGCTTTAAAGCAATACGTTAAAGAACAGAAACTTCGACGCCAGGGGTTCAGAAATCATGTAATAATCGCAGAAGATTTGAGGTATTATTTTGTTGGGCGTGAAATCAAAAATCTTAGGAAACCAAACAAAGAAATCATCGTTTACCAGACAAAAGGCAATAACTTTGTAGTTCAACGCAAAGTTAATGGAAAAAGTGAAGTCAATGTTTACTGCACAATTTCTGAGCTTATTAGAGCACTTTCGAGTGAATTAGATGTTAAAGAAGTAAAGAGAGCACTTAAAGACAAGAAGATAGTATGGATTAATTAAATTTAGTATTTACCCAATGTTCGTTAGTTTGTAATTGTCTTCGAGGGTACGTGTGAGTTACAATCATTTATGTGTGTATAAAGTGTGTATTACATTTTGAATAAAATTTATGAGGTAATTGAAAAGAATTATAATTTTTTGAAAAAGAGATGGTGTTAACTAGTAGTAGTGATGATATTCGATAAATCAGAAATAGCAGATGAATATTATTGAAGTATTTGAAAAGTCTGAAAAGTAATAGCAAAAAGTAATAGCAATTGGAAATAAGATCCCTCACATTCGTTCGGGATGACAAAAAGAAAATGTTCAGGATGTATTTTTATTGTCATTCCGAGGAAGTGAAACGCCGAAAGATCCTTCGCTTACGCTCAGGATGACAAAGGAAAAGAGTTCGGGATGACATTTTTTGTTTTTGTCATTCCAATGATACTTTTCTTGTTTTTATCGTTCTGAGGATATTTCTCTTGTTTTTGTCATTCC